>JBBQJK010000125.1:0-6685 GCA_038325835.1 Gammaproteobacteria bacterium | reverse complement strand
GCGGAAATTAATCGGGTCCTCAAGCTCATCAGTGACCGGCCGGATTTCCCCATGCTGGCGACAGCGGTCCTCCGGAGCATGAAGCAAGCCGTGTATCAGCCCGCGAACAAGGGGCACTTTGGCCTGGCACTGAGCACGTACGCCCATTTCACGTCCCCGATCCGGCGCTATCCGGATCTGCTCGTACACCGGGGGATTGGCCACCTCCTCGATGGCGGTAAGCCAGCAGCGTTTGCCGTGGATATACCAGCCGCCGAGCAGTTGGGTACGACGACTTCGATGCAGGAGCGCCGAGCCGACGAGGCTACGCGTTACGTCGAGTCGCGCTGCAAGTGCCTTTTCATGGAGGATCAGGTTGGCGCCACGCTGGATGGCGTGGTGACGGGCGTTACCCATTTTGGCCTCTTCGTGATGCTCCGCGACCTGCTCGTGGACGGACTGATTCACGTGACGAGTCTGCCGAGTGATTACTACCACCTGGAACCCGGGGGCCGCGGCCTGAAGGGCGAGCGCACCGGGCGTGCGTTCCGGCTGGGAGATGACGTCCGCGTGCGTGTGGTCCGGGTGGATACGGAGGAGGCGAAAATAGACCTGGCGCTCGAGGTTGGCGGCGAACAGCAGCAGGCAGGGAAGCGCCCGGCAGGGCCGCGGAATACGGGCCCGAAGCGCAACTCCCGGCCGCGTCGCTAGGGATGCGATGAGCCAGCGCCTCGTCTACGGCATTCATCCCGTGCGGCAACTCCTGCTGTCACGGTCTGACGCGGTCGAGCGGGTCTACCTCCAGTCTGATCTGGGTGAAGAACGCCGGGCCAGGCTGGCTGATGTGCTTTCCGACCGCATCCGGGTGGCGCATGTGTCGGCGGACGAACTCGAGAAGCTGACGGGTACACCGAAGCACCAGGGTGTGGCTGCCCTGGCGACGGAAGCAGGGCCGCTTTCGGAAGGCGCAGCCCGGGATCTTCTCGCGCGGATTGAGCGTCCACTGGTACTGGTTCTCGATGGCGTGCAGGATCCGCGAAATTTCGGCGCCTGCCTGCGAACGGCTGACGCGGCCGGGGTCAATCTGGTGGTCGTAGGCCGCCACCGGAATGTCGATGTGACCCCGGTTGTCAGCAAGGTAGCGGCGGGAGCGGCTGAATCCCAGGCCATAGTTCAGGTCAGTAATCTGGTGCGCTTTCTCGAAGCATTGAAGAGCCAGGGCTTGTGGATCGTTGGCACGGACGACACGGCAGAAACGTCGCTGTACGACGTCGATCTCACTACCGGCATCGCCATGGTTCTCGGTGCTGAAGGGGAGGGGCTCCGGCGGTTGACCAGTGAGCGTTGTGACCACAGGGTCCAACTTCCCATGCATGGCACTGTAAGCAGCCTCAATGTGGCCGTGGCTACCGGAATTTGCCTTTATGAGTGCCTGCGCCAGCGATCGCTGGCGGACAGGTTGCCTCGAGCCCGTACTGTCCGGTAGGATTCCCTTCCCGCACCAGGGGGCCTTCCCCTCAAAGCGGCCCTTGCCACACCACACGGCCCCGACACCTGGATGTCCTAGCCCAGGTTGCCCGGAGCCAGTTGGGTGGCTTTAATCCACAAGGAGTTGCCATGCGTCACTACGAGATTGTCTTTCTCGTCCATCCCGATCAGAGCGAACAGGTGCCCGCCATGATCGAGCGCTATCGCACGATGATTACAGCCGGCGGCGGCAGTATCCATCGCGTTGAGGACTGGGGTCGGCGGCAGCTGGCGCATTCCATCAATAAGGTGCACAAGGCCCACTACGCGCTTATGAATATAGAGTGCGACCAGGCCACACTGGCTGAACTCGTTGGTTCGTTTCGGTTCAGTGATGCGGTGCTGCGTCACTTGGTCATGGGCCGGGATGATGCGGTCACTGACCCGTCCCCCCTGGTCAAGGCTGCTGATGACGGCAGTCGGGCGGTTCTGGGGCGCTCTGAGGACAACGACGACGGCCCGGGCAGGCCCCGCGGTGATGATGGCGACGCGGCCAGTCCCGATGGCGTGATCACCTAGCCCGTAGTCTGTACCGATCCTTTAAGGACACCAATTCATGAGCAAGTATTTTCGTCGTCGCAAATTTTGCAAGTTCACGGCTGAAGGCACCAAAGAGATCGACTACAAGGATCTCGAGACGCTGCGCGCGTATGTCACGGAAACCGGCAAGATCGTGCCGAGCCGGATTACGGGGACCAAAGCCCGGTATCAGCGCCAGCTGTCCACGGCGGTGAAGCGTGCCCGCTTTCTTGCGCTGCTGCCCTATACCGACAAGCACTGAGAACCGGAAGGCGACCCGCACGTCTGAGTTCGGACTGCGCCTTGCTGCTGGGTCACTGCCGTAAACGCCGTCTTTGAGTGGCTCTTGAAGTACCGATGGTCCCGGATCGCCGGGATCGTCATAACCTTCGTCTTGCCCCTGACCAATCTCATCAGTGCGGCCATCGTGGTCATGACTGCCCGGCGTTATGGCGGACAGACAGCCGTCCTGGATGTCGCGGTAAGCATGGCCATGCTCGCGGGCCTCCTGGCCTTTTCGGGCAGCGGGGCGGAAGGTGCTGCCGCGCTTACGGCATCCCTGGGAGCTGGCGCTCTTTGGGGTGGCGCGCTCCTGAGTGGCATTCTTCTGCGCCGTTATCAGTCCGTGGACCTTGCCGTCCAGGCTCTCGTGGTTCTTGCCCTGCTTGGCGTCCTGGCAGCTGGCGTGGTCATTCAGGATCCCCGTGCCTACTGGCAGCCTGTTCTGGAGGCCCTGATCCAGGCCGCTGGATTGCCCCAGAAGAGTGGTCTGCCGGCCGGCTGGCTCGGTACGGTGGCAACCCTGATGCACGGAGTTATTGGCGCCAGCCTGCTCTCGACCCTCGTACTGGCCGTAATGCTGGGCCTCTGGCTGGACCGGGGCTCCACCGGCGCCGAATGGCGGCGGCGATTCCTGGAGTTGCGCCTTGGTCGCGTGCTCTCGCTGGCGGCCGGGGTGGCGACACTGCTGACTTTCGCCGGGTTCGTGAGTGTCGGGGGTGCAGCGCTCTTGGTGCTTGGTACCGGCTTCGCGACTCAGGGCCTTGCGATCATTCACTGGACGGCGGACCAGCGGCGCTGGCCCCGCATCTGGCCCCTGGCGCTCTACGGGCCTTTGTTGCTGGGGGCGCCGCCGGCGGGCCTTGTGCTGGTTGCACTGGCAGTTGCCGGGGTGGTCGACAATGCCTTTGCCCTGCGCCGGCAGCCCGCGAATGTGGTTTAATACGCGCCCCCGACGGTTGCCAAACCTAACCTAAGAGATCCTAAGCATGGACGTGATTCTTCTCGAGAAGGTCCAAAATCTGGGCAACATTGGCGACCGCGTCAAGGTCCGCTCCGGTTATGGCCGCAATTTCCTCGTGCCCCGGGGCAAGGCGACGCTCGCGACGCCCTCCAACATCGCCATCTTTGAGGCGCGCCGCGCAGACCTTGAGAAGAAGGACGCTGACGAACTTCAGGCTGCCACCCAGCGGGCGGCCAGTGCGGCCAAGCTGACGCTACGCCTCGCCGCCAAGGCAGGCACCGAAGGCAAGTTGTTCGGGTCCCTGGGCACCGCAGACATTGCCGAGGCCTGCACAGCGGCCGGGGTGCCGGTAAAGCGTGCCGAGATTCGCCTGCCTGATGGCCCGATCCGCACGCTGGGCCAACACTCCATCGTCCTTCACCTGCACAGCGACGTGAACGCGACAATTCGCATCACGGTCGTTGCCGAGGACGACAGCGGCCAGGCCAGCTAGGCCCGGTCGGCTCCTCGCGGGATTCAGGACTACAGGGCGAGAATCGGCGACCGAATGGCAAAACCCGGGCCGCGACGCGATACCGGGTCATTGACTGACCTCCCGGTTCCGCCGAGTTCCAATCAGGCTGAGCAGGCCCTGCTCGGTGGTCTGATGCTCGACAACAGCAGCTGGGATCGTATCGCCGATCTGGTCTCTGCTCCAGACTTCTTCCGCCCCGATCATCGGCTCATCTTCAGTGCGATCCAGGGGCTGGCCGAGCGCAGTCAGCCGGCCGACTCCGTTACGCTCGGCGAGTATCTGGCCTCGCGATCCGAACTGGCTGAGGCCGGTGGCGCTGCCTACCTGGGCGATCTGGTCAGCGACACGCCCAGTGCAGCCAACGTGGCTTACTACGCACGCATCATTCGTGAGCGGGCGTTGCTGCGTCGTCTAATCGAAGTTGGCAACGAGATTGCGTCGTCTGCCTACCGGCCGGAGGGCCGGCCGATCGCCGAGCTTGTCGACGAGGCAGAGCGGCGGGTTTTTGAGATCGCGGAGCGGGGGCAGCGCCGTGGCTCCGGATTCGTGCGCTTGAGTGAAGTCCTTAACGCCACTGTGGACCGTCTCGACAAGCTACACCAGTCCAAGGGCTCAATTACGGGGCTGCCGACCGGCTTCACCAAACTTGATGAAATTACTGCCGGATTGCAGCCGGGCGACCTGGTCATCATTGCCGGCCGCCCGTCAATGGGGAAAACGAGTTTCGCACTGAATATTGCGGAGAATGCGGCGCTCGGAGCCCGAAGATCTGCGGCGGTGTTCAGTATGGAAATGTCCGTAGAGCAGCTGGCTTTCCGCATGGTGTCCTCGCTCGGCCGTGTGGACCAGGCACACCTGCGGAACGGGCGCTTCGGTGATGACGACTGGCCACGCATCAATGGCGCTATTCAGCAAATGGCAGAGGCGCCCATCTATATTGATGACACGCCCTCCATGACGCCCACCGAGATTCGTGCGCGCGCTCGCCGCTTGCAGCGGGAGCGTGGGCTGGACCTGATCGTCATCGACTACCTGCAGCTGATGCGTGTGGCTGGCACGGCCGAGAATCGCGCGACGGAGATCTCCGAGATCTCCCGTTCCCTCAAGGGTCTCGCCCGCGAGTTGCGCCTGCCGATAATCGCCTTATCGCAGCTCAACAGGAGTGTCGAGTCCCGAACCGACAAGAGGCCGGTGATGTCCGATCTGCGCGAGTCGGGAGCCATCGAGCAGGATGCAGATCTGATCCTGTTCATCTACCGCGATGAGGTTTACAACCATGACAGCCCGCGCAAGGGTATTGCCGACATTAACGTGGCGAAGCAGCGGAACGGGCCCACTGGCGAGTTTCCCCTGACGTTTCTCGGGAAGTTCACGAAGTTTGAGAACTACTCGCCAGAAATCGAGGGCTTTCGGTGACGCCAGCGGCGGTTGCGGTCATTCGGCCGTCAGCGCTGCGGAGTAATCTTAGCCGGGTACGCGAGCTGGCCCCGGGTTGTGCAGTACTGGCAGTCATCAAGGCGAACGCCTACGGCCATGGACTGATTCAGGTCGCCCGCATCCTGGAGGAGGCCGAGGCCTTTGCCGTGGCGCGTCTGGAGGAAGCCATGCAGCTTCGGGAGGCCGGAATCCGGAAGCGTCTGGTCGTACTTGGCGGCTGTTTGACGGCCGAAGAGATCCGCGCCGCCTCGGACCTTGCTCTCGACGTGGTCGTGCACTCCACCCAGCAGGTTGGGCTGTTGGAAACGACGGCGGTGGCCGCACCCGTCGCCTGCTGGCTGAAAGTGGATACGGGCATGGGGCGACTGGGCGTGGAGCCTGCCACGGTTCCCGATCTGCTCCGGCGGCTCCAGTCTGCTGCGACGGTCCGGTCTCTGACCCTGATGACCCACCTGGGATGTGCCGATGACCAGGCGGACCCGATCACGCCCGCGCAGCTGCAGAGCTTCAGCAGCGTGCTGGGGACCTGGGACGGCGACGTCAGTGTGGCCAACTCGGCCGCTATCCTGCAGTGGCCCGATACCCTCCGGAGCCCGGGCGTCCTGCGCTATACCGGGCTCAACTGGGTTCGTCCTGGAATCATGTTGTTCGGTGCGTCGCCCTTGCGGGGCAAGACGGCCAGCGAGCTGGGCTTGCGACCGGCGATGTCTTTTGAGACCCGCCTGATTTCTGTGAAGGTTGTTCAGGCGGGCCAGCGGGTGGGGTATGGCGGTCAATGGGTCGCCCCGCGGACCACTGTTCTGGGTGTGGCAGCAGCGGGCTACGCCGACGGGTACCCCTGGCATGTGGGAGCCGGGACCCCGGTGGCTGTCAGGGGGCGGCTCGCGCCTCTGGTCGGCCGCGTATCGATGGACATGCTGACCTTAGACCTGACTGACGTACCCGGTGCCATTGCGGGGGACCGGGTTGTCCTCTGGGGAGATGGCCCGACAGTGGAGGAGGTTGCTGGTGCCTCCCGCACCATTCCCTGGACGCTGATGACTGGCATCAACCGACGCGTGGCAGTCCGCGTCGAGGCTGGAACGCCGCCGGACGAAGAGAGGTCCATGGCGGCCCGTTAGATCAGGAAGAACCCCATCTTGATACCAATAATCTCGATGACGTCATTGTCGGAAAGCTTGCGAGCCTGGGGGCCAAGCTCCTGGCCATTGAGCTTTGGCTGATCCTTGTCTGACTTGTTCTCAACCTGCACCAGGTGATAGCCATCGGCGCGACGGGTAATCGCCACCACCTGCGCTCCAGGCCTTCCCAGCGTGGTCAGTGCTTTGCTGAGCGTAATCTCACGACCTGCGAACGACCCATTCAGAACCTGAACCTTCGCGATCGCCAGCGGCTTGGCGGCCGGTTCGGAGCCTGCGGGGCGAACGGCAGCCGGGCTGGGCGCAGCTCCGTTTGCGCCGGCTTTC
>JBBQJK010000124.1:0-6690 GCA_038325835.1 Gammaproteobacteria bacterium | reverse complement strand
TCAAGTACTGGGGCAAGCGGGTCCTCGCGGGCAATCTGCCGGCCACGGGATCGCTGTCTCTGGTCCTCGGTGGACTTTCGACCGAAACCAGCGTGACCTTTGACCCGTCCCTCCGCCACGACCGGGTCCTGCTGGATGGCCGGGAGGATCCGGAGACTACGGCCCGGGTCAGCGCCTGCCTTGATCTGCTGCGGCAGGAGGCTGGGGTCAGCACCCCGGCGCTCGTGGAGTCCCGCAATGATTTTCCCACGGGCGCTGGTCTGGCGTCGTCGGCGTCCGGGTTTGCGGCGTTGGTCACAGCAGGGGCGGGAGCCCTGGGTCTGCACCTCCCTGCCCAGCGCCTTGCCGAGATTGCCCGGCTGGGCTCCGGCTCCGCGCCCCGCTCCCTGCTGGGTGGCGTGGTCTTGCTCCGGAACCGGGAGGCAACCACTGTCTGCGAGCAGATCGCTGCGGCTGCCGACTGGCCGCTGCAGATTGTGGTGGCAGTGACGACCTCGGGACCGAAGGCGATCAGTTCCCGGATCGGCATGGCCCGAAGCGAGCAGACCTCGCCGTTCTACGCCGCCTGGGTAGAGACCCATGCCGCGGACCTCGACACCGGCCTCGTGGCCGTGCGCAACCGGGATTTCCCGGCGCTGGCCGCGATCGCTGAGCACAACTGTCTGAAAATGCACGCCGTAATGCTGACCACGCGGCCGCCCCTGCTCTACTGGACGCCGGCAACGCTGGCCTGTCTGCACAAGATCCAGGAATTGCGCCAGGACGGCGTGCCCGTGTTCTTTACCGTCGACGCCGGTCCCCAGGTGAAGGCCGTCTGCCTGCCTGGTGCCGCGGACGACGTTGCCGTGGTGCTGGGCAGGCTGCCGGGCGTACTGCAGGTTCTGCGCAGCCCGCTGGGCGAGGGGGCCCGTCTGCGTGCCAACGCTGATTGAAGCCCGGGCCCCGGGCAAGCTGGTTATCGTCGGCGAGTACGCGGTGCTGGCCGGCGCGCCGGGTCTGGCCGTTGCCGTGGACGTGCGGGCGGAGGCCCGGATCACGTCACTGGCGGGGTCTGGCAACCAGCTGGTCATCCCGGACACGGGTGAAAGCTTCCGGTTTCGCTGGGTACCGGGGAGCGGTCCACGCTGGGAAGGGATTTCGCCGGGCGCCCTCGGCCTGCCGCTGGAAGCCTGCGCGGAAATACTGACTGTCCGGGGCCTGTTGCCCCGGGCCTCGGAACTGCCAGCCTGCCGGATCGAGCTGACAACAGCTGCTTTTCACCAGACCTCCAGCGACGGTCAGCGCGTGAAGCTGGGCCTGGGCTCGAGCGCGGCCATTGTCGTTGCCCTCACCGGGGCCCTGTTGCGCTTGGCCGGAGATCCCGTCCTCAGCCAGGAAGCGCTCACCGCCATCTGTTGTGAGGCCCACCGCCGCCTCCAGGGTGGCAGCGGCAGCGGGGTCGATGTGGCCACGGCGATCACGGGCGGCACGGTGGCCATCGCCTTCAATCGCCAGTCCGGACCGGAGGCCCCGGTACCTCAGGCCCAGCCCGTCTCCTGGCCCCGGCGGCTGAGTCTCGTGGCCGTCTGGTCCGGCGAGAGTGCCTCGACGCCGGCGATGCTCAGCCGTCTGCGCGCCTTTCGCGAGGGCGATGCCGCGCGTTTCGCGAGCCACATGGAACGCCTCGGAGCAAATGCCGGCCAGGCCGTCGCCGCCTGGCGGGCTGAAGACCTCAGTGGTCTGTTGAGCGCAATCACGGGTTACGAGTCCGGACTGCGGCGGCTGGATGCAGCGGCGGGCATTGGCATTTTCTCGCCGAGCCACGAACGGCTGCGCGAGATCGCCCTGAAACACGGCGCGGTCTACAAGCCCTCCGGCGCCGGCGGGGGAGACTTCGGGATTGCCCTGACGGACTCCCGCACGGTGGCCCAGGCGTTGCGTACCGGGTATGCGGCGGCCGGCATCGCAGTGCTGGCGGCGGAACTGTGTGCGCCGGGACTCAGCGTTCGCGGGGGCGGCACACGCCGGGATCTGCCCGGCCCGGGCTAGGGGCCGAGGTCAGTGGACGTAGCGGTAGTACTCCACGCCCGCATCCTGGAAGGCGTGGCCAACCTGTGAGCCGATGCGCTCGATGACGAACTCGTCGGCTGCAGTCACCTTGAGGCCTGCCGGCACGGCGCCGTCCCGCAGAGCGAGGTATTGCTCCACCGTGACGTCGATAGCCGGCCGCAGCGCTTCTTCCAGACGGATCCGCCGCGCCGCGCTCTCCCAGCCGGCAACGATCTCCAGGGGGATCGCGTCGGCGGCATTGCCGCTGCCATAGCCGATGGTCAGGAGTTCACGCCCGGTCAGATCGGTGCCGCGATTCACGGCATCCGCCAGGCCTGCGGCAAGCCAGGCCGGCAGCGCGCCGGTATAGAGGTTGCCGACTTCCCGCATCCACTCGGCGCCCAGTTCCATCTTGGCGTGCACGTGGGTCTGGAAGGCTGCGCTCTGACGGAAGACCTTGAGCACGGCCATCGTGAGCGGAAAGACTTCATCCTGAATGCGCTCACTCACCGCGAGCAGGTTCAGCTCCGGCGCCGTATTCATCTCCGCCAGCACCTCACCAATCAACACGCCAGCACCCCGGCAGTAGGTGGCCAGTTCTGCCTGATCCGGCGCCCCACCCTGGGCCAGGGCGAACAGATAGGCCACGCCAAATCCGGTTTCCGGCATCCGTGCGTAAGGCCGATGGATGAAGATGGCTTTGAGCTTGCGCAGGTAGGCGGCCGGGTCGAGCCTGCGCCGGACGTACATGTCGTCGAGCGCGCGCCGGACCTCGTCGACGTAGCAGTTCGTCGAGTAACGCCCGTTGTAAACCGGGATGTCGAAAGCATCGGCGTGGCCATTGAGCCGGCCGGTAAGCGGTTTGCGAAAATCGATACCCCGGTACTCCGAGGCCGTGCCCGCGTGGCGCAGGTTGATGGTGGCCAGTCGCGGTTTGGCCTCGAGTAGCATCGCGACAGCGCCGGCGCCCTGGGTAGGCTCGCCGCTGCTGCCCCGTTCGTAGAGCGCCTTGTCGGCACAGACCACGACGGCGAGGCTGTCGTCGCCGTCCGTACTCAGGAAGCGCACCGCGCTCTTCAGCGCGTAGATGCCCCCGAGGCAGGCGTGCTTGAACTCGGGGACCTCACAGTTGCGGGCAATCGGCGGCAAGCCCAGCGCGCGCAGGGCCTCATCCAGCATGCCCTTGACGATAATGGCACCCGCCGAATTGTCCGTGCTCGATTCCGTCCCCAGGGCCAGATAGCGGATGCGCGTGGGGTCTATCTCGTAGTTGCGGATGAGGCGCAGCAGGGCGTTCGCCGCCATGGTGTAGACGCTCTGGTCGGGACCGAGCAGCCGGAAGCCGTCGCCCACCACGTGCCGAATCTTCTGCCAGTCCGCACCCGTCCAACCACACCATTTCTGGAGGTCCACCCGGTAAGGAGGCAGGTACAGCGCCATCCCGCTGAGGCCTGGATGACCGGCAGCGGTGTGGGGGGATGCTGTGGGTTGGCTGGTTGGCGCCATGCGCGTGCCGGGGGGCTGATTGGAGGGTTATCAGCCCGCCGTCGCAGCCTTCATTGCACGGTGATGGTGATGGGAACGGAAAGCACCGGCGGATTGTGGGGAACGTGGTTGATGTCACCCAGCAACAGCTGCAGCGTGTGCTGGCCAGGAGGCAGCGTGATTTCCGCTTCCGTCTGTGCCTGCCCGAAATGCAGATGCTGCGCGTCTTTCGGCAGCGGTTGTCCCAGGTCCGGCGCGGGCACATCGACGAGGAGGTGATGGTGGCCCGAATTGGGGGTGGGATCGCCGGCAGGGGCTAGGACCATGCCTTGCAGGTCGAAGACCACCTTGACGGGCGAACTGACGACAGCCCCGTTCGCCGGGGAAAGTATCGCCACACTGGCACCCTCCGGCGACGGATTGCGGGGGACGGGCGTGGCAACCGGCCCGGCGGCGTCTGGCGTTGCCGCCTGAGACTCGTTGGCCTGAGGTGCCTGAGGCGCAGTAGCCTGAGTCTCCGCCGGAGTTCCGCCGGCAGGGGCGGGCGGCTTGCCACAGGCGGTCAGGCAGAGGCCGAGCACCGCGACGGACAACAGCGTTAGCGAGGATTTATTCATCGGGAGATACTAACCGACCAACCCAGCGGTGTCATGAAGCGGCAACGCCGCCGGACGGGCCACCCGCCGCAATTCCGACGGATCGAAGTCGTCAACGGCCGTAAGGGCCAGCACCGTCGCGTCAAACTCCTGCATCAAACGTGCTTCGTCCACCGTGATGACCCCGCGCTCCCGGGCCTGCTCCAGGCGTTCATGCACGGGACCCGGCTCCAGCAGTCCGGCCCGGATGGCATCCCGCACTTTCGTTTCCACAGGCGCCAGGCGCTCTGCCGTTTCCAGGGCTACCTGCAGCTGGCCCAAGGGGGAGTCGGGCTGGCGTGCCGAGAAAATCCCGGCGCACAGCCGGTTCCGGGTCTCGGTTGGCCGGGTGATCAGTGCGACCACCTCGCTACCCAGTTCGTCGGCCGGTGCGGAGTACATGCGTCCCCGCGGGAAGATACAGACCCGGAGCACCCCTGCCACGAACCGGTTCGGAAAGTTCCGGAGAAACCCGTGCAGCTGTTCCTGAGCCTGGTAGAGCAGGGTGCGGCAGGCCCACTCCACCAGCGGCAGGTCACTCGCCTGCCTGCCCTGGTTGTCGAAGTGCTTCAGCACCATGCTGGCCAGGTACATGCTGCTGAACACATCACCAAGCCGGGCCGAGAGTGCCTCCTTGCGCTTCAGCTGGCCGCCGAGCACCAGCATCGCCACGTCCGCTGCCAGGGCGAAGGCAGCGCTATAGCGATTGACATGCTGGAAGTACCGGGCAGTCGGCCCGTCCACCGGCGCGCCGCTGGCCTGTGCGTTGGTCAGCGCCAGCACGAACGAGCGCGCGGCATTGCTGATCGCGAAGCCTATGTGCGCGAACAGGTAACGATCGAAATCCCGCAGTCCGCGGTTGAAGTCGGGGTCCTTCGCGGCCTCCATCTCCTTCAGAACGAAGGGATGGCAGCGGATCGCACCCTGCCCGAAGATGATCAGGCTGCGGGTCAGTATGTTGGCGCCCTCAACCGTGATGGCGATGGGCACGCCCTGGTAACCGCGGGCCAGATAGTTTGAGGGCCCGAGCATGATGCCCTTCCCGCCGTGGACATCCATGGCGTCATTGACGACCTTGCGCGCGAGTTCCGTGCAGTGGTACTTGAGAACCGCTGATGGCACCGAGGGCTTCTCGCCCCGGGCGATCGCCGTCGCCGTGACCGTCATGCCTGCATTGATGATGTACGTGTACCCGGCGATGCGCGCCAGGGCCTCCCCGACGCCCTCGAACTCACAGATTGGTACGTTGAACTGCTTGCGCAGACGCGCGTAGGCGCCCGTGGCATAGACGACGGCCTTGCTGCCGCCCATGGCGCTCGCAGGCAGCGTGATGCCCCGACCGGCGGAGAGCTGTTCGACCAGCATCTTCCAGCCCTGGCCGGCCCGTTCCGGCCCGCCAATGATCGCGTCGAGGGGGACAAACACATCCCGGCCGCGGGTGGGTCCGTTCTGGAAGGGGATATTCAAGGGCAAGTGCCGGCGGCCGATCTCAACGCCCGGGGTCCGTACCGGAATCAATGCGGCGGTGATGCCGCGCTCCGTTTCTTCGCCAATCAGGTGGTCCGGATCGAAGAGCTTGAACGCCAGTCCCACCAGGGTGGCCACCGGCGCGAGCGTGATGTAGCGCTTGTCCCAGTTCAGACGGATACCGACAATCTCCTGCCCCTGCCACATACCCCGGCACACCACACCCCGATCCGGAATCGACGCCGCATCCGAGCCGACCCGGGGACCGGTGAGGGCAAAGCAGGGGATCTCGTCGCCGGTGGCCAGCCGCGGCAGGTAGCGTTCCCGCTGCTCGTCCGTGCCGTAATGGAGCAGGAGTTCCGCCGGTCCCAAGGAATTCGGCACGCCGACGGTGGAGGACACGACAGCGCTGCGACTCGAGAGTTTGGCCAGCACGGCGGCCACGGCAATCGGTGAGAACTCGAGTCCGCCATAGCGCTTCGGGATGATCATCGCGAAGAAGCGGTTCTGCTTGATGAATGCCCAGACGTGCGGTGGCATGTCAGCAAGTTCGTGGGTGATCTGCCAGTCATCGGAGATGCGGCAGAGCTCTTCCGTCGGGCCATCGAGGAAGGCCTGCTCTTCGGCCGTGAGCTTCGGTGGTGGCAGGGCCATGAGCTTGCCCCAGTCGGGCAGGCCCGTGAAAAGTTCACCGTCCCAGCCCACCGTGCCAGCCTCAAGCGCCTCCCGTTCGGTGTCGGACAGACTGGGGACTACCGTGCGGTAGAACCGCAGCAGCGGCAGGGTGACCCGTTCGCGGCGGAAGCCCGTCGAGTTCAGGACCACGAGCCCTGCAAACAGCACCCAGAGGCCCAGCTTCCAGGCGAGCCAGCCAGGTCCAAACAAGGAATATACGACCAGGGTTAAGCCCAGGACGAGGGTGGAGGTGGGGAGATCGATGCGCCGGTAGGCCAGCGCAATGCCGACGCTCAGCAGTGTGGCCGTCCAAAACAGCCAGATCAGGAAATCAGCCATGGCCAAAGCCCTCAGGATGGGCCTTGACTATAAACCAGAGGGACCGGGTGCGAGCGACCCC
>JBBQJK010000123.1:0-6692 GCA_038325835.1 Gammaproteobacteria bacterium | reverse complement strand
GGGTGGCCTGCCGGAGAACATGCAGCTGAAGCTTGTGGAGCCGATCCGCGAGCTCTTCAAGGACGAGGTCCGCCGGATCGGCGTGGAGCTGGGCCTGCCCAGGGAGATGGTCTACCGCCATCCCTTCCCGGGTCCCGGCCTGGGCGTCCGCATCCTGGGCGAAGTGAAGCGCGAATACGCCGACCTGCTGCGCAAGGCCGACCACATCTTCATGGAGGAACTGCGCCGCGCCGATCTCTACGACAACGTCAGTCAGGCCTTTGCCGTGTTTTTGCCGGTGCGGTCCGTCGGCGTGATGGGAGATGGCCGCCGCTACGACTGGGTGATAGCCCTGCGCGCGGTGGAGACGGTCGACTTCATGACGGCCCGCTGGGCGCACCTGCCCTATGACTTCCTCGATCTGGTTTCTCGCCGAATCATCAATGAGACCGCAGGCATCTCCCGGGTGGTCTATGACATTTCAGGCAAGCCGCCCGCCACTATCGAGTGGGAATAGACCGGCTGTAGGAGCGGCTCGTAGGAGCGGCTTCAGCCGCGACCCGCCCGCCATCGGCCTGATTCACCTGCCGCACTGACCTTCCACACGTTCTGCCCGGATTTGTTACTGGCAGCGGGTGGCTCAAGAACCAGCAGGTCCGAGAATCGCCTGGCAGGTCAGTTGTGCAGTATCGAAGTTAAACGCTGACCTGCCTCACTCTGGCTCTCTCAGCTGGTATGCCGAGTGCCGTGGATTGTCACGCGACTTGCGGAGTCAGCTTGATCCCGAGTGCCTTCACGACCTTCAGTACGGTTCCAAGACTTGGATTGCCATCAGCTGACAGTGCCTTATACAACCCCTCGCGCGTCAGTCCCGTGTCTTTGGCCAGCCGGACCATGCCATACGCTCGGGCGATATTGCCCAGGGCAACCGCGATGAAAGCCGGGTCGTCGCCAGCTTCATCCATACAGGCCTCGAGGTACGCGACCATGTCCGCCTCACTCTTGAGATAATCGGCAGTGTCGTAGCGCGAGAACGTCTCCTTAACCCGCTTTTTTTTTGTTGCCATTACTCACTCCTTCCAGTCTTCAACGATTCGGATAGCCCGTTTGATGTCGGCGGCTTGCGTCCGCTTGTCGCCGCCACACAGAATCACAACGATCGTCGAGCCGCGTTGAAAAAAATACACGCGATAGCCCGGGCCATAATCGATCCGCATCTCGCTGATGCCCGAGCCCACCGGCTTCACATCTCCGGGGTTTCCGAGCGACAGCCGATCGATGCGTGCCGCGATTCGAACCCTCGCTTGCCTATCCCGTAGACCGGAAAGCCAAGCATCGAATGTCGCGGATCTAAGAATGTCGCGCACGTAGTGAGTGTAAGCCATAGATCACAGTATGTAAACTATAGTTTACGGACGTCATATCTGCTGGCTGCGCCCGCCGATCGGGCTGGTTACTGCGACGGAAGGTTTCGAGGTCTATCACCTGCTATCGGCACCAAGGAAAACTTCTTGACGGTAGCCCTGACGATAAAAACGCGACACGCGATCACAAAGGCTCATAGGTTCAGATACGTACACGTGCTGGAAACTATCGAGTGGGAATAGGCCGGTTGTAGGAGCGGCTTTAGCCGCGAGCCGGCTGACCTTGGCCTGATTCACCCGCCTTACTGACCTTCCACACGTTCTGCCCGGATTGGCTACTGGCCGCGTGCGGTCCGTCATTTGCAGACTGGCGCCGTGGAACCCCTGCCACAGCCGTCCGGGCGACTGGCAGCTCAAGCGCCAGCGCGCCACGAGCGCCGCTGCCCGGAGACGACTCTTCTTTATAAACTGGTCGAGCAGCACTACCCGGCGTCCTGGCGGCTCTGGAACGGGACGGCCGCAGCCTGCCCACCTTCGTGCAGCAGGAGTTCGGAGCCTACCTGAAGTGCGGCCGGCTCGAACACGGCTTCCTCCAGGTCCGTTGCACCCAGTGCCACGCGGAGGGGCTGGTGGCCTTCAGCCGCAAGCGCCGTGGTTTCTGCTCGAGCTGCGGCGCCCGGCGCATGGTGGAGACGGCGGCGCTGCTGGTGTCGATGAACGAAAGAAGGTGGAGCGGCTGTGCCGCTACATCGCCCGCCCGCCGATTGCCACCGGGCGGCTCTCCCTCACCACCCAGGGCCAGGTGCGCTACGCGCTGAAGACGCCGTATCGGGCCGGCACGACCCACGTGGTCTTCGAGCCGCTGGACTTCCTGGCGCGGCTGTCGCCTCTGGTGACGCCGGCGGGGCGGGTCCGGACGGTTCGGACCCGGCCACTCTCTCTTGCCGATCACAGGCAGCTGACGTGCCACTCATCAGAATTGGCCGTTCGACCTGCTGACGCCAACGGCCAGGGGGCCAGCTACACAGCATTGGCACTAACCTTGCCAGCGCCCTGGGTTGGGCATCACAAGGCAGGCCTCACTTGGTTTGATGGGCGCTGTACTGATCCGTCCAAGACCGTGGAGACCCACAGTCTCGACGTTAGCGACACATGCCTCTGGAAGCCACCGCGCACAGTCCGATGTGTTAAACGACGATGAAGATCAGCAACGGTGTGGATGCCGCTTGCGAAGATCAACAACAACCTGTCATTGGTAGCCGACGCCCATTACATAGTTGCGCAGCAGTTCTTCTTCTTGGTTACCCGCTGCCAGCAATGCACGCAGACCGTCGCGCGCATTCAGCACACCCACTGGCCTGTTACCGGCATCGACCACCAGTACATGGATCAGACCGCGTTCATGCATCATCGCGAGCACCACCGACAACATATCGTCAGGCCTGCAGGACGTGATGTCAGGCGTCATCACATCGCCTGCACGGGAGATGAAGAAGTCGGCCTGGCCCAGCCCCAAACGCCTGACGAGAAGGGTTTCGGTGATCGTACCGATGGCCATGCCAGCGGCATCACACACCACGACGACGCTGATCTCCGCGCCCGACAACCGCGCTGCGACCTCGACCAGCAGGGCATCCGAGCCGACTGTCAAGAGTCGCGATTGGGTCATCAATTCGATGGCGCTGACCTGTGCAGGTGCCACCGCGCGAGCCTCTGCGGCAGCGACGGGCGCGCTCTCGACGGCCTCGATACCCGGTGTCGGCGTTGGCGCCATCATTACGTCAACGCCGCTTCAAGCTGCGCCTTATTCATCACTGAACGCCCTTTCAAGCCGCGCGGGCGGGCCTCGTTGCGAAGCTGCAGCACGGTTCGACCGCCAGCACCTTGGTGCGAACGCTGGCCGCCCCACCGACTGGCCGAAATGTCGTTGATCGACGATAGGCTGGCTTGCACGGACTCACCATGCTGTGCACGATTCTTGTTGACCACCCGTGCCGCAATCTCTTCGGCCAGTGCCGCTTCGGGCACCGTCACGCCAGGTTCGTGCTTCATGTCGCGCCTTTGTCCAGCGTCGCCTGCAGGCTTATTTCGGCCACGCTCGCCAGCGCCTTCGACAGCGGGCAGTCGCGTTTGGCGGCGAGGGCTATCTCCTGGAAACGCGCTTCGTCGATGCCGGGCACGATCGCCTTCAAGCTCAGCGCGATGCGATCGATGACGAACCCATCGCCTTGCGGCGTCAGGCGCACGCGGGCCTGGGTATCAATCGAAGCTGTGGCGAACCCCGCCTTGTCACACGCGAAGGAGAACGCCATCGTGAAGCAGGCGGCATGCGCGGCGCCCAGGATCTCTTCGGGGTTGGTGCCGCGGCGGTCGTCCTCGAAGCGGCTTGCGAAGCCGTAAGGATACTGCTTGAGCGCCCCGGTTTCGGTACTGATCTGTCCTTGGCCCTTCTTGCCGGAGCCCTCCCAATGCACACTGGCGGTCTTGGCGGTCATGGTGGAACCTTTCGAATGAGTGCCTGTTAGGGCAGTGGAGGACGGGGCGACGGGTCGTTTCGGATGACTTTCGTTGTCCGCGTCACTTCGGCCGCGGAGACTTGATTTGCTTGTCGGGCTGGCTCAAGCGCCCGGCGCGCAGTTCCTTGACGGCGCCCACCACCGAGCGGGCCACGTTGCGCACCTCTTCCTGAACAGCGGTGTCCTTGTCCAGCGCCTCGTGGCTGTTGTAGTAAGGCTCGTAGTAGCCGATGTAGCGGTCGAGCCTGGCGGTCGTACCAGCGTCGATCAGGCCCATCCACTCCAGCCAGTCGCACAGGTTGCGGCGGTGCTCTTCGACGCCGGCGACATCACCATGAACGACGACGCCGAAGGCACGGCCCGCCAGATGCTTGGGGTAGTCCCACCCCTTCTCTTCGATCTGCTTGGCCTCGGCCACACGCTTGCCGTGGGTAGTGGTCGGGTCCGGGTTGCCGCCATCGGCACATACCAGCCGATCGATCATCAGTTTCAGCGGGCTGGGCGACTGGTACCAGTAGGTAGGCGCCAGCAGGATCACCGCATGCGCAGCCACCCACCTTTCATAGATCTCGGCCATCCAGTCGTGGGTTTGCGCCAGTGCGTGGTTCGGGTAACAACTACACGGCCAATGGCACAGCGGCATGGCGCTCGATACGCAGCCTTTGCAGGGGTGGATGTGGCGGCCGTATTCGGAAGTGACGAGGCTCAGGTCGAGCACGTCGGCTTGGACGCCCGCGCCCTCCACGACCTGCTGAGCGATCCCGGTCAGGCGCCAGGTTTTCGAGATCTCGCCGGGGCAGCTGCCGTCGTTGCGGGCGCCGCCGCAGACCAGCAGCACGCGCGATGGCGTGGCTGGTTTGCCCCAGGCGAGTTGCGCCTGGTCGATGGCCTGCCGCGTGGCCAGCCACTCGAGGGAGAGTGTGTAAGCCGGGTCGGCATAACCCCCCCCGGCCGCGCGGGTCAGCGGCGCCTTGCGGCCCTCGTCGTAGGCCTGCCAGGCGATCTCTTCCAGACGGGCGATCGCCGCGCTTTCCACCGCGAACGCCGGGTCGGCGAAGCCGGCACGGTAGCGCTCGCCGAAGACCTCCCGCGACAGCGCCGGGGGCGCCTGGCCCTTGCGAATGTCTATCATCGTGACCCCTGAGCTAAGCCTGCGGCTTTGTCGCGGCGAGCATCTGCCGGCGAACGGCCGGCCGTCTGTACGCAAGGCCACGCAATGAGTCCGAGTAACGCCACTTGAATCGGTGGCCCCAGCCACAGTGCCCGGAGCGGCACGAGAAACAGTTCAGGCCGCTGCAACATGTCCATGTGCGCCGGCGTGACTGCGAGCGTCACCAGGAACAATCCGAGGCCGGCAGCGCGCCGGTCGGGCGCTGCGAAATGCGCGAGGCTCCATAGACCGCCAATCTCCCCAATGCCCCCGGATTTGTGCACCGCTAACCCCCGTGCACCTGATCAAAGCGTGCGACGGCGTTTCGAAATTGGCTGGCGTTTTCCAGCTGCACCTTGCGCTCGGCGGGAAAGGCGGACTGGCGCGCGGGGAGGGCGTTACGTCCGCGTGCGGACCATTTAGACCATTAGTTGTTATTCCGTTTTAGCCAGTGTGCCGCCGTGCCTTTTCTTTGGTTACAGCAACGCAGCGACTTGCAACACGTGAACCAGCTTCTTGTTGACGAAGTCCGCCGAACAGAAGTCCGCTAGTGCCGCCTATCTGTGCGCTGCCGAACCGATAGGAATGGGTTGCGCGCCCATTGTCATGGCTCATGACAACAAGGAAAACGCCATGAATAACATACACATCGCCGTTATCGTAGGCAGCCTGCGCCGCGACTCATTAAATCGCCAATTGGCAAACGCCATCGCCAAGCTGGCACCGCCTGAGTTCTCGGTTAAGCAAGTCGAGATTGGCGACCTGCCGCTCTACAACCAGGACGACGATGCCAATCCATCGGCCGCCGTGACGCGGCTCAAAGGCGAGATCGCGGCGGCTCACGGTCTGTTGTTTGTGACCGCTGAGTACAACCGTTCAATTCCGGGGGTGCTCAAAAACGCCATCGACCACGCCTCGCGCCCCTATGGCCACAGCGCCTGGGCGGGCAAACCTGCTGGGGTCATCGGCGTGTCGGTCGGTGCTGCCGGCACGTCTATGGCGCAACAACATCTGCGCAACATACTGGCCTACCTGGACGTGCCTGTGCTAGGGCAGCCGGAAGCCTTCATCCAGGCCAAGGACGGTCTGTTTGACCAGGATGGCGCCATCGGAGCAGGTAGCAAAGTGTTCATGCAGACTTGGATCAACACCTACGCGAATTGGGTGAAGCACCATGCAGTCTTATGAACCCCACGCCATGTGCCTAACATCCGAAGCCTAGCTAGTTATCGGGACGGCACGACCCACGTGGTCTTCGAGGCGCTGGACTTCCTGGCGCGGCTGGCGGCGCTGGTGACGCCGGTGGGGCGGGCCCGTCAGCCCCCGGGCCACGTCTCCCTGGGCTGCCCAATAGTCGGTACTAATGGGGTATTTCATTGGGGCCGGTCGCGTGTGGTCTTGCGCGCAGTACGCTCACAAGGCCCGCTGCCAATGCCAACACCGCAGCGATTCCGAGACCGATCCGGGGCGCCGCATCCACAGATTCCAGGGTAAAGAGCAAGGTCATGACGATTGCGCCCGCCGTTTGTCCCGCCAGCCGCGCGGTGCCCTGCATGCCTCCTGCCGCGCCACTGCGCTCTCGCGGCGCCGAGAGGAACATGTTCTGGTTGTTGGGCACTTGAAATAGCCCGAATCCAAGGCCACACAACATGGTAAGCAGTGAAAGTGGCGGCAGGCTTTCCT
>JBBQJK010000122.1:0-6723 GCA_038325835.1 Gammaproteobacteria bacterium | reverse complement strand
CCGCGCTCCGCTGCCAGTGATCGGTGAGAAGCCCGGCGTTATTGATCAGCACGTTGAGCCCGGGAAAGTCCGTGCGTACCCGCTGGCCGAGCGCCGCCACCTCGTCGAGTGACGCGAAATCCGCCAGCACGGCATGCAGCGACGCATTGCCGGTGGCGGCACGCAGCTCCTCAACGGTGGCCGCGAGCTTGTCGGCATTGCGGCCGTGGAGAATGACCTCCGCGCCCCGTTCCGCCAGCGCCAGCGCGGTGGCCTTGCCGATGCCGTCGGTGGCGCCGGTGACGAGGTAGGTGAGAACGTTCACGCCCTGCGCCCTAGCGCGCATCACCGTCGCGTGGCTTGTAGAAGACAAATTCACCGATCTCGGCGGTCTTTAGGTATTCCCTGGACCAGCCGGGCGTCACGGGCCTCTGGTGAAAATACAGTGCGCCCCCGGTACGATCTGGAAGCTGACGGTTGAGCGCCTTGCGGGCGATCTCCTTGGCCGTCGCGTAAGGCCCATCCTCCTTCGCCTGATCCGAACGGCCATCGCACCACCACGAGAACTGGCACGCCCCGCGCTCGTTTCCTTCCCGGACAACCGCGCAAACGGTGTTTGGAAAGCCCGCGTGACCGAGCCGGTTCATGACGACACTGGCGACGGCGTCCATGCTCGCAGCCTTCTCGCCCCGGGCCTCCCAGTAGATCGTGCGCGCCAGGCAGGTAATCGCGTCGTCCAGCCGCTCCTTGCCCGCCGGATCGACGGCCTGCACTTCGGACTTACCGATAATCTCGGCTCGGGACGGCACCGTGTTGTCGCCGCCGGCCGCCGCGTTCTGCTCCAGTGCCGCCGCCTTCTTCTCCGTGGCTTCGGGGCTGGCGCCTGACGGCGCCTTGTCACTCCCGTGCGGTTGGCAGCCCAGGATCATGACGAGCGCAACGCAGGTGGCTGGCCATAGACGCTGCATCAGTCGGGCCTCTTTGAATTATTCACACGCGGCTTAAGCCTACTCTTCCTTTCTATAGCAGTACGCAGCGCTTCGCTGCCGGGCGCAAACAGCAGACATTCACGCGAGCGCCGCCAGGCCCTTGTTTTTGACGAGGTTTAGAAGCTTCAACGACGGCCCGTTAGGCTTCTTCTGGCCTTGCTCCCATTTCTGCACAGTGGATGGACTGGTATTCAGGTACGCCGCGAACACTGCCTGGCTGGCCTTGTTGCGCATGCGCAGGCGTTTTATCTGTGCTGCACTCAAGTCCCTGACCGGCGGCAGGCACAGTGCATCGAACTCGCGCATGGTCCTGGTGCTCATGACACCGGCATCGCGCAAGCCTTCTGCCGTCTTGTGCACCGTGTCCAGGATCTTCTTAGCCATCGTCATTCACCCCGATCTTGATCAGTTCGCCAGCCTTAAGCGCTTTGGTCAGCGACGCCGCTGGGTAGCCCAGCAATTCCTTCGCCAACAACTTCAACGCCCGCAGTTCCTTCTCATTGACGTTGGCGCGTTCGCTCTTGGCGAAGCCGTAAATAAAAAACGCGTTTTCACCTTGTTTGAACGCCACCAGGGTACGGGAGCTGCCGCGCTTCCCGCTTCCTGCGGCCCGGAAAGGAAACCCGATTGTTGACCACCTGACCGGCCAGCTGGGCATCGATCAGGCCTCCCTCCATTTCCGCCGCGGCCGCACCAAGCGCCTCATCGCCAAGGTCCTCGCCGTTTGCCCACTTGGCGGAGGCCTTGGTTTTAAAGGACTGCATGGACGGTGCTCAACATTCGAACATGACTGTAGTACTTAGTGCTATAGAGTGGTTCACCTTTTTCGGCAATTCCAAAAGGTGTTAACCATGTCTCCGGAATAAACCGTAAACCATGTGTCCGGTATGGACCCCTGATTCGGTGGCGCGCCCGGACGGATTCGAACCGCCGACCCCCTGGTTCGAAGCCAGGTGCTCTATCCAGCTGAGCTACGGGCGCATGTCTATGCAAGTTTATCGCGCCGTCGGCGCTCCTACGAGATACGGTCTCGCGCGTGAAGGCGCTCCTACTGGCGCGCTGCCATCATCTTTATGAAGCCGTCGAAGGCCGTGCCGTAGGCCTGCAGAATCGGGCCGCAGTCCGGGTGGCTTTCCATCGCCTTCCACCATACGGCAAGGCGGCCGCTCGTGGTGGGGTCGGTGATGCCGAAGTTTCCCGCTTCGAGAATCTTCTTCATCATCATAGTACCCGTGCTGAGCGCGCAGTCGCCCAGCGTGGGCGTATTGCCCACGCAGAACGGGCCGCTGCCCATGGCGTGATCGGCGTAGCCAAAGGTCTTCGCGAGCTCTTTTGCTGCGGCTTCCACCACGGCCTGATCCCGCTTGGCGGGATTCATCTGGCGAAACAGCGGGCTCACGTGCTGGACGATATACAGGTCCATGATGCGCGCGATCAGTCGCGACCGGGCGCGGTCGAGCGGCAGCTTGGGCAGGCCGGACTTCTGGGGGAAGGCGTCCTCCAGGTAATCGCAGATGATCGTCGATTCGCCGAGGCCCTGGCCGTCCACATCCAGCGTCGGCATCTTGCCGATGGGATTAAGCGCGAGGTACTCGGGGCTCTTGATGCCGCCGCCAGGGGGCTCCATCAGGGGCAGTTCAACGCCCTTGATCTTTGCGTACATCACAACGCGGGCAACGTAGGGGGAGGCAATGGCGCCGTAGAGCTTCATGGTGCAGTTCCTTGGGTTCAGGTCAGTACTGAGATGTCGAAGTCGCGGACCACGCCGTCAGCGTGGAAAATCTTCAGCAGGATCGCTACCCGCATCCACATGCCATTGCGCTCCTGCCGCCAGTAGACGGCGCGGGGATCGTCATCCACCGCGGGAGCAATCTCGGGTCCCCGGGGCAGCGGGTGCATGATCACGGCGGTGGGCTTCATCAGGCAAATGTTTTCCGGCGTCATGCTGTAGTCGGCGTAGTTGATCTGCCGGGTCTCGCCCGCCGTGTCCCACTCGGACTGCATGCGGGTGACGTAGATCGCATCGAGGGAGGGCAGCACTTCCGGCAGCTTTGCCCCATCCACGAAGGGGATATTGTGCTCCTTCAGGTGGGCCTTGATGTCGGGTTCCAGCGCAAATTGCGGGGGGGCGATCAGCACCAGGCGGACGTTGCGGTAGTTCTTCATCAGGTAGCAGAGTGAACGCACCGTCCGGCCGCGCTTCAGGTCACCCATCAGGCCGATCACCTTGCCGTCGATGCCTCCCTGCTCCTCGAAGCTCCGGTCGAGGGTGTAGATGTCGAGCAGGGCCTGGGTCGGGTGCTGGTCCTGCCCGCTGCCCGCATTGATGATGGGCACAGGCCGGGGGATGCGGTTCATCAGCTCCGCCGCCCGGGCCGCCTCGCCGGAGCGGGGCGTGCGCATCACGATCACGTCCACGTAGGAACTGAAGGTGCGGATGCTGTCCTCGAAGCTCTCGCCCTTCACTTCGGAGGAGGTGGACGGGTCCCGGATCTCGCTGGTCCGGATACCGAGCACGTGGCAGGCATTGCTGAAGGACAGGAAGGTCCGGGTGGACGGCTGGACAAAGTAGAGCATCGCACGGCGGTCCGGGAGCAGGCCGAGAAGAAAGCGGGACCCGTCCGGGTGCTTGGCCAGGAGGCGAACCCGGGTGGTCAGTTCGCACAGATCGTCGAGCTGGGCCCGGTCGAACACCCGGGGGTCGATCACGTGGAAAAGCGGGGCGGTCTCCGACGGGGGAGATGGCGGCATCTGGGCTTCTTTCGCTCTTTTCGGCCGCCGCGATGATAGCAGGGAAGGTACCGGACCTTAGTTGTTTGGTTTCTTTAGTTGTTTGAATAACTAAAGAAACCAAACAACTAAGGTCCGGTACCTTTTCGTGCCTTTTCGGGGAAAGACAAAAACAATTGACTGGCGCGTGGGACGCCCGGTGGCTAGGCTGGGCCTATGGACATGACCTTTGCCCTGAACAATTTCCTCAGTCCGCCGATCCTGTTCTTTTTCCTGGGCATGCTGGCTGTCTTGGTCCGGTCGGACTTGGAGATCCCCCAGCCGATCCCGAAATTCCTGTCCCTCTACCTGATGCTCTCCATCGGCTTCAAGGGCGGCGTTGAACTGGGGCACAGCACCCCCGGAGGCCAGGTACTGCTGACGCTGGGGGCGGCTATCGTCATGGCGGCAGTGGTGCCGGTGTACTGCTTCTGGATCCTCCGCCGCCGCCTCAATGTCTACAACGCCGCGGCCATTGCCGCGACCTACGGCAGCGTCAGCGCGGTGACGTTCGTCACGGCCACGTCATTCCTCGACCAGGCGGGCATCCCCTACGGTGGCCATATGGTCGCCGCCATGGCCCTGATGGAGTCACCGGCCATTGTGGTGGCGGTGATCCTGGCGCGACTGGCGCTCGGCAAGCCGGGCCCCGATGGCAACCCCCCCGCCCTGGAGACGGGCTGGAGCCACCTGCTGCGGGATGCATTCTTTAATAGCAGCGTCTTCCTGATCCTGGGCAGCCTTATGGTGGGGGTCATCACCGGCGACCGGGGCCAGGCGGCGCTCCATCCCTTCACCAATGCCCTTTTCCAGGGAATCCTCTGCTTCTTCCTGCTGGACATGGGCATCGTTGCCGCGCGGCGCCTGCGGGACCTGCGGACGAGCGGCGGCTTCCTGCTGGGCTTTGCCATCCTGGTCCCGCTGTTCAATGCGCTGCTCGGCATCGGCCTGTCGCGCCTGCTCGACCTGGGCACCGGCGACGCCCTGCTGCTCACCACGCTCTGCGCCAGCGCGTCCTACATTGCCGTTCCGGCTGCCATGCGCCTCGCCCTGCCGGAGGCCAATCCGGGCCTTTCGCTGCCACTTGCGCTCGCGGTGACCTTTCCGCTAAACATCACGCTTGGTCTGCCCCTCTACCTGGCGCTGATCCAACGGTTCGGGAGCTGACACATGCAAGCCGTCAAGCGTGTCGAGATCGTCACTGACACCCTCCAGCTGGATCGCGTCCTCGAGCTGCTCGACAAGGCCGGCGTGTCCGGCTACACCGTCATCCGCCATGCGGAGGGCAAGGGCCACCGGGGAGTCCGGTCCGGAGACGACGTGACGCGGGTTTTCGAGAACAGCTACATCCTGACGGCCTGCACCGAAGAGCAGCTGGAGAAGGTCGTGGCAGCGGTCCGGCCGGTGCTGAAGCGGTTCGGCGGCATGTGCCTGGTGAGTGACGCCCTCTGGGTAATGCATTAGACGGCGCCACATGAGACTCTCAAACTCGCACCTCGACTGGCTCGAATCGGAATCGATCCACATCCTGCGGGAAGCCATCGCCGAGGCGCAGAACCCGGTGATGCTGTTCTCCGCGGGCAAGGATTCGACCGTAATGGCGCATCTTGCCCTCCGGGCCTTTTACCCAAGCCCGCCCCCGATGCCCCTGCTGCACGTGGATTCCACCTGGGAATTCAGGTCGCTCATCGAATTCCGGGACGCCTTCGCCCGGGAGCATGGCTTCAGGCTGATCGCCCGCGCCAATGAAGAGGGAAGGGCCGCGGGGATAAACCCCTTTGAGCATGGGGACGCCTATACCAGCATCATGCGGACAGAACCCCTGAAGACCGCCCTCGACGAGGGTGGCTACGACATCATCTTCGGGGGCGCCCGCCGGGATGAGGAAAAGTCCCGGGCCAAGGAGCGGATCTTCTCCGTGCGGAGCGCCGGCCACGGCTGGGATCCGCGCCAGCAGCGCCCGGAACTCTGGCGGCTCTACAACACCCGCCTCGGCAAAGGCCAGTCCGCCCGCGTCTTTCCGCTCTCCAACTGGACGGAGAGTGATATCTGGGCTTATGCCCTCTTGCACAAGATCCAGCTGGCCCCGCTGTATCTGGCTGAACCGCGGACAGTGGTCGAACGCAATGGCGCCCTCATCGTTGTGGATGACGAGAGCCGCATGCGTTTTCAGAGCGGTGACCGCCCCCACACCAGGACGGTGCGCTTCCGGACGCTGGGCTGCTGGCCAGTGACGGGCGCCATTGAGTCAGAGGCCACAACCCTTTCCGCGGTGGTCGATGAAACGCTCCGGGCCTCCAGCTCGGAGCGCCAGGGGCGAATCAGTGATGGGGAGGATGGCGGCTCCCTCGAGCAGAAGAAGCGCGAAGGCTACTTCTGAGCGTGTCGGACCCCACCCTGCCCTACCACGATACCGTCGCCGTTCTCGCCTCGATGCACGGCAAGGAGCGCGTCATTGCCCCGCTTCTGAAGCAGGGATTGGGGCTCAGCGTCGAA
This sequence comes from Gammaproteobacteria bacterium, assembly GCA_038325835.1. Classification (GTDB taxonomy): domain Bacteria; phylum Pseudomonadota; class Gammaproteobacteria; order Steroidobacterales; genus SHZI01. Next base: position 490 of record JBBQJK010000122.1, on the reverse strand, counting down.
GTGCCCCCGGGGCTGGACACCGATCGCTTCGGGACCTTCAGCCGGGAAATCGCACGGACCCTCTCACCCCTCGAGGCCGCACGGGCCAAGATCAACGCGGCCTTTGAGCGTGCGCCCCACGCTCGCGTCGGCATTGCCAGCGAAGGCAGCTTTGGTCCGCATCCGTTCATTCCTTTCCTGCCCCTCGGACAGGAGCTTGTGCTGCTGATCGACCGCGACGATGCACTGGAGCTGACCGGGCAGGACGCCAGTCCGGCCACAAACTTCGGCCATGTGGTCGTCGCGGAAATCAGCGGCGCACTCAGCTTTGCGGAGCGGTCCGGCTTTCCACGGCACGGACTGATTGTGCTGGGCTGCCGGGACGGGCTCCCGGCACCGGACTTGGCGCTGATCAAGGACATTCCTGACCGGCGCACACTGGAAGCGGCCGTGGGCAAGGTCACCTGTTCAGCCTCGAGGCGGCGGGCCATCTCAACGCCGCGGGGGTTCC
>JBBQJK010000121.1:0-6753 GCA_038325835.1 Gammaproteobacteria bacterium | reverse complement strand
TCCTTGCCATTGCCACGGTGATGAACAGTTAGAGAGGAGCGTGCGGATGTGAAAATCCACTTGAACCCGCGGGTATCCGCCAGCGAGTCGATCACCAGCGTGCGCTCGAATAATGCGGGAAGAAACTCTTTGAAATACCGCCGCTCGTTCAGGGTGTAAGGAGAATAGCCCCCCCAACCGGCGCGCTCGGGCCCCCCTTCGCTGAGCGTGAACGCCTCCTGGATATAGCCGCTTGCCGGCTCCGTCCATTCGCCCTTGGGCAACGGAGCGGCGAATAGCATGCATTGGCTTGCGAGGATGGCGGCGCAGAGGGCTAGGCCCTGAGTGAGGGATGATCGGTTCATGGGTTCGGTCTTGGTCATAGGATTCCGTAGGTCTTGAATGCATCGGTTGCAGTCATGCCACCCTCGATCGCGCGGCGGACGACTTTTTCCTCGCTGGCTTTCCTCAGTGCCCGGGTGATTACTTCCACTTCAAGTTCGCGTGGAATCACGAGCACTCCGTCCTGATCCGCGAAAATGAGATCTCCCGGCTCGATCCAGACTCCGCCGATCTCGATAGGGCAGCGGAAATCGGCTACGGCGGTGCGGACGGAGGAATCCTGCGCGTAGCGGCCGCGGCTGAAGACCGGCCAGTCCTGGGCGAGCACCTGCGGCGTGTCCCGGTGGTAGCCGTTCACCACGGCACCCACCGAGCCGCGCGCGCGTGCGGTGGCGGTGAGCAATTCCCCCCAGTATGCGCAGCGCATGTCACCGCCACCGCAGAGATAGACTTCGCCCGGTTGCAATGCGTCAAGTGCTTCCGTTAGTAAACCAAATGGCTTTTTCTGGGGGCCATGCACATCGATCATCAGCGCGGGCATGGCGCGTCCGACGATGATCATCGCCGCCTTCATCGGTTGGACCGGTTGCGGAAAAAACTGATGATAACGGCCCATCGTATCAAGGATGTCCCCGACGACAGGAGTGTAGAGTTTGTCGCGGACGAGTCGGAAGAGTTCGCATTCCGACCTCCACTCAGGCTTGTCGGATTCAGGGTCAGCGCTTGGGTTGGAAGTCATGGGGCGGTCCGGGATGGGACTTGCAGGTGATCAGGATTCATCCGCTCGAGATGCGGATTGATCAGGTGGATGGCGTTTGAATAGGAATAAGCATCGCGTGGCTGCGGGCGGCCAGTTTCATCTTACGAACATCGTTTCGTGACTACCCTGCCAATGCGAGTCTACCTCCACGGTATGGGGGACTGGCGGGCAGCCGCGTTCGTTCCGGTGGATCTGGCCGACCACCACTTCCACCGCGACCGCGCCGATGTGTTCGAAGCGGTAAACCACTCCGGGACAACCCGGCACGCGCCCTTCCAACATCAGCGACGCGACCGGCAGGCGCGCGTAGTCGGGCTGCTTTCCCAGCCAGCTAACAACGCGTTCTTCCGCTACCAGAATCGCGTCGGGGTGGTAAGCTTTTCGCCACTCCCCGATTCCATCCGTGCGATCAAGTGGCATGATGCAAGGGGGGATCCGATGTTCATTGGGAATGGTTTGCTGCATCGCCAGATAGGCCCCAAGCCATTTGCCATGCACCCGCAGATTCATTTCCGGACTGATGACCATGCCGATCCGCTTGTGGCCCGCTTCAAGCATGCGACGGAATGCCAGCGTGGCACCCTGGAAATGGTTCGGCGAAACGCGGTGGAGGCTTGGCATGCGCAGACTGGTGCCGATGGTGACACCGGTCAAACCACTGACATCTAGCTCAAAATCAGCTAACGGCTCGGGCACCGGGGGAATGATAAAACCCCAATGCGATCTGGCGACCAGCAGCCTCCTCAACTGCCGTGGATCGGTGCCGTCCGATGCGGCGGAATACACCTCGATTCCGAACCCAAGTTCTTTAGCCCGGCAGCGAGCTCCAGTCAGGAGACGCTCCAGCATTGCGGTCCGTCCGGTGCCCGTTGGCCAAAGGTCGATCCATGCGATCCGGCAAGGATCGGAACAGCGACGACTGTGGTGGAGTTGGGCCATCAGCGCGGCGACCATCGGATTGGGCCGATAGCCCATCGTGCCGGCGATCTCGCGAATCTGCGCGCGGCGGACCTCGGGAATAGTCGGATCACCACGCAAGGCTTTGGAAACCGTGGATATGGCCACACCCGCCGCCAGGGCAACGTCGCGCATCGTGGGTTTCGGAAGATCGTTCATTGCACGTTCCTAGATGCTTCGAGATGGCGTTTGATCGCTTCAGACTAAGCATTTTCGATCCGCTCGTTGCTATCGTCGCCCATGCGCGGTTTTAATGGAGTTGAGTGTCTCAGTGCGAACTTGGTCAAGGGAAAACGTTGCGAATTTTTCAGCAAGCAGCGCTGAAGTCCCGTCTGCTGCCGTCAATAATGCAGCGCTTCTTCTGATGATCGAAAGCATAAAATTCAGGGTTTTGCTTCCGGCAGATGATTGCTTTGAAATGGAGCGGCTGGCAAACCGGATGTATTATACATATTGCAACCGTCCGGGTATCCCGACCAAGCATATCGGGCAGAGACGGGGCTGGGCACGGCGGGATTGTGCAAAATGAGGGTAGTGCCGTCGATGGTGCTTTCCGCAGGCACGAACTTTTTGTCCGCGCCGGCGATCTCAATTGTTCGCAAAGCCCCGCCTTTTGCCACGAGCCCGCCCTCGGCGTGTAAAAACGCAAGGCGCAGGGTGGATCCATCGACCTTTGCCGATGCGAGCCAAGGGCCGGAATATTCAATGTCCTGTCCGTAGGTTTTCGCAAGGGCGATGCGCGCCAGGCGCGTGCCCACCTCTTTCTTGTTGCGGGGATGGATGTCCTTGCGTTCGCCGGTGTCGATGGTGACGGCCATGCCGGTATTTGGCAGTTTGAGAATCGCAGCCTGGGCCTGGCGGACTTCCGGCGCGGTGCCGTCGCAGGAAGCAAGCTGCACGATGTAAAACGGGAAATCCCCCTGATTCCAAAGTTTGCGCCAATCGCGGACGAGTGTCTCTTGGACGAGCGGATAAAGAGCGCGGCCAGTGTTTCCGTCCATGATCGATTCCCCCTGATACCAGATCACACCGCGCATCGAGTAAGGGATGATTGGGTGCAGCATGCCGTTGAACAGCACCGTGGGATTGTGATTATTCTGGGTGGGGTCCGCTTTGTTTTGAGCCAGCCTGCTCCGGCGGCCTTCCTTCATGGCCAGGACGGCTTCCCGCTCCCAGGCGAGACGCCCCTCATCGACTTTCTTCCAGTCCATGACCGAAGAGTCGAAGTCGTTGATAGCGGAATCGAGTTTCCCTATCATCGGCTTGAGTGTGGGATCGGCGGCCAGCTTCGTCACCGTCAGCGTGGCGGGCACGTACGTGATCGCGTAGTTGCCGGGGTCGAAGCCCGCGCCGGACGCGCCGGAGACCGAGATCGTGTTTGTGTACGGGCCCGCCGCCGACGCCGCCAGGTCGCCGCCGTTGGTGTACGCCGCCGCCACCGCCGCGATCGCCTCGCCGTTCGTCAGCCCGGACGCCGTGAACAGCGTGTACGACCCCGAGCCCGCGAGCTGCGTGCCGTACTCCTTGTCCTGCGCCGCCGCCGCCACCGTCAGCGCCTTCTTCGTCACCGTCAGCGTGGCGGGAACGTACGTGATCGCGTAGTTGGCGGGGTCGAAGCCCGCGCCGGCCGCGCCGGAGACCGAGATCGTGTTCGTGTACGGGCCCGCCGCTGCGGTCGCGAGGTCGCCGCCGTTGGTGTAGGCCACCGCCACCGTGGCCAGCGCGTCGGCGTTCGTCAGGCCGGACGACGTGAAGAGCGCGTACCCGGCCGCGCCCGCCAGCAGCGTGCCGTATTCCTTGCTCTGCGCGTCCGCCGTGACCGTCAGGGCCTTGGGCGTCACCGTGAAATCAGCGGCGATGTAAGTGAACGCGTAGTTGCCGTCAATGCCGCCGGAAACGGTGATGACGCCCACATGCGGCCCCGCACCGGTAAGCTCGGTCACGGTCGTGTCCACAGTCGGCGCCACGTCGAGCACCGAGGCCGTCTCGCCGTTCACAAAGCCGGAATACTGGAAAGTTAGTGGCGGATTAGCGTCGCCATACACCTTGGCCTGCGGGTCGGCCGTCACCTTCAAGGGCGCCTGCGTGATCGCAGCCGAAACCACTTGGGTGCTGATGGAATACCAAGAGGCGTCAGCGCCGGTCAGCGCGAGACCGCTGACGGTCACGACTTTGCCGGTCCCAACCGTAGGCGTGTCGAAGTACGCAACCGCTCCCGAGGTCACCAGGGTCACGTCTTCATGGCCAGCCATGAGACCCGCAAAATCACCGTAGGTCCCGACGGTCGCATTCGTGAGTCCGTCGTAAACTTTGTCAGAAACTGACAACTGCGGCAGCGTCAACAGCATGGGGATAATCAGCGGATCAGGCTGCGCCCGCACGTTCGCGGGGTTGGGCATGCCGTTCAACTGATACTCGATCAAGCCGCCGATCATGTTCGTGCCCGCCGTGCCGGGCGGGACGAACACCACGTAGCTGAAGGTCACCGGGTTGTGCGCCTGAAAATTCGCACCCTGAAACACCACCGAACCGTCCGAGGGCTCATACTCGGGAACGCCGTCACCTGAGACGCTGACAAAGGTCCAACCGGCAGGCAGTTCTGGGTGCCACAGCAAAGACTCGAGGTGACGCCCTGTGGCGGGAAACCTGAAGGTGCAGTCAATCGTCAGAGGCTGGCCCGCCTTGTAGCCGACCGTCGAGTGGGTCGCTCGCGAGGAGTCCAAGGTGATCGTGAAGGTCTCGCTGTCGGTCTGGCCGTTCGGATAAATCCCGCTGTCCGTGACCGTGACGGTTACGCTGAACTCGGCGAAGCCCGTGCCCGCCTGCCCAGCGGCGGGTGTCCAAGCAAAGACACCGGTCGAGGGATCGAGAGTCGCGCCTGCGGGAGCGCCCGCCATGGTGTACGCCAGGCTCTGAGGCGGGACCTCCAGATCCGATGCCGACACCGTGAACGTCAGCGGCGTGAACTCGTCCGTGCGCTGATCGCCGATCAGGGCCAGCACCGGTGCGTCGTTGACGGGGTTGACAGTCACGTTGACGGTCACATGGTCGAAGCCTCCCACACCGTCTGCGACCTGAACCTCAAAACTGTCGCTGCCATACCAGTTTGTGGAAGGCGCGTAACTGATAGCGGGCGTCGCACCCGTCCCTGTCACCGTAGCCGTGCCGGTTGCGGGTGCGGACAGCAACGACCAAGTCAGCCCGCTGACCAGCTCTGAACGGTAGGGCTCGCTGGCTGACAGGGCCGGCTGTGTCCACGCCGTCGGAGCATTGTCCTCGTCCATCGTCACTTCAACCGGGACTAGGTGCTCGATAAGCGGCGAGACCCAGTTCCACGTCAGCACAGCGTCCTGCGTCAGGGTCATCGACACGCTGTCGCCCGGCCCCGTGGCGGGCTCGATCCCGGTCATGGTCCAACCGGTACAGGCGAAGGTTCGGGTGCCAGCGATGAACGGCGTGCTGACGGAAGCCGACAAAGCGGCGCCATGCAGGTTGGTGTAGATGCCGGGTGCGGGCACGCAGTGGTTTTCACTGGACAAAACCTCGAAGGTATGGAGCTCGGGCACCAGCAGCGGGTCGGGATAGACCGGCACGGTCACGGGATTGGCCATGCCCACCGTTTGGTATTCGGCCTGGGCGCGGAGGGTTTGGGGACCGGTCACGCCCGGCGGCACGCTGACCCTGTAGCTGAAGGTCAGCGGGTTCGGAGCGTTGAGTCCCCCGCCTGAGAACACGATCGTGCCATCTGCCGGATCGATTTCTGGGGCGGCCTGGCCCTCGACGCTGAGCAACCCCCAGCCTGCTGGCAAAATCGGCCGCCACAGAAGGGAGAGCAGCTCTTTCCCTGCCGGATGCTCAAAGGTGCAATCGATCTTCGCCGTACGGCCCTGGAGGTAGCCCGCTGTCGTGTGCAGGCCACGCGAATCGGCCACGGCGACAGTGAAGCTCTTCGTGTCGGATAGATTGTCGAGGTTGCTGCCGTTGTCGGTCACCGTTACCGGTACCGTATAGGACTGTCCAGCGACCCCAGCCTGCGCTACCGTCGGCGACCACGTAAAGACGCCGCTTGATGGATTGATCGCCATGCCAAGCGCGATTGAAGCCGCATCCAGCGAGAAGGCCAGTGGCTGCGCCGGCAGGTCCGGATCGGTCGCCGTCGCGGTGAAGGTCAGCGTGGATTCCGCGTCCGCAAGCCGGTCGCTGAGAGCGCCCAAGGCCGGTGCGCGGTTGACTTCGGCGACTGTGACGGTGAAGGTCTCGCTCGCGGTGAGCCAGTGTGGTGCGGCTCCGTCATCGGTGACGGTGACCGTCACGCTGTAGGCCTGGCCCCCCTGCTCTTCTGTCGGCGTCCAAGAAAAGGCACCGCCGGGTGTCATCGCCATGCCCCTTGCCGCTGAGGCGGGATCAAGCAAAAAGGTCAAATTGAGCGGCGTGAAGGCGGGATCGCTATACGCCACCGTGGCCTGGAAGGCGAGAGTCCGCAGCTCATCAATCGTCCGGGGGCCGACCGCCGGAGCGACCCAGATCCACGCAAGCGCTGCATTGTTGGTGATCGTGAGCTGGCATTCATTGCCGGTTCCGCTGACGGGTTCGTTGCCGGAAAGCATCCAGCCGGCGCACGCGTTGGTATACGGAGCGGCCAGCGCGTATGCGCTCATGCGGTTGGTCAACGCCGTGCCGTAGTAATTGGTGTAGACGCCCGCCTCCGGCTGCCC
>JBBQJK010000120.1:0-6769 GCA_038325835.1 Gammaproteobacteria bacterium | reverse complement strand
CCGCTACAATGGCGGTTCCGCCGAAGACCTTGATAAATGGCGGTTTTAGCTGGTTGTGTCGATCTACTGTCAAGTAGCTGGCAACAATATGGCTAGTCTTTTTGACGCTCTCGCCTAACAGGAGAAGCCCTGGTGGAAGTCGACATCATTCTGGAGCCGGACCTCGGCCCCGCCCAGCTCGTGGAGCTCGCCACGGCCGCCGAAAAGTACGGCATCCGCGCCCTCTGGACCTCCAACTATTTCGCCCACTGGGACCCCTTCATCAGCCTCGTTCCTGTGGCCCAGGCCACCCAGCGGCTGAAGATGGGCGCCCTCGCGGTCAGCCCCTTCGAGATGCACCCGCTGAAGATCGCCAACGCCCTGCTCAGCCTGAATGAGCTTTCCGGTGGCCGGGCGATGGCGGCCATCGGCGCCGGCGAGGGCAACCTGGATGCCATGGCTTTGCATAAGCCCCAGAAGATCGTGGTCGCGGTGCGGGAGGCCCTGGAGATCGTCATCGGCGCCGGCCACAAGAAGCTGGCCAAGGACGGCTTCAAGGGCGAGGAGTTCAACGTCACCTACCCCTGCGCCTACGACTGGCTGAAGGCGCCACCGCCCTTCGTCTACGGCACTGCCTACCGTCACATGATGATGCGCATGGAGGCCCGGGTGGCCGACGGCGTCTTCATCGGCTGCACCCCGACCGAGATCATCGAGCCCGCCATGGAGCAGGTGCGGATCGGGCAAGCGAAGCGTGAGCCGGGGATGAACCCCATTCGGGTCAACGCCTTCTGGGCCTGGCACGTCAAGACGGATCGGCAAGAGGCCTACCGGGAGTCCCGGCGGGAGCTGGCCTGGCGGGCCCGCAAGCTGGATGGAGACCTGATCAAGCTCTGGCTGTCCCCGGACGAGGTCCAGACCGTGGTGACGAATTTCGACAAGTTCGTGGCCGCCTGGTTTGACCGGTCCGGCAACGTGCAGGGCGTCCCCGAGGAACTGTGTAACCGCCTGTGCGAAGGACTGACCTCCACCGGCGGACTTCAGGACCTGGATCGGGAGATCGAGCGCTACAGGAAATTCGCGAAGGCCGGCCAGACCGAAATCGCCCTGCGTCTCCACGACAACCCGATGGACGCGCTGAAAATTATTGGCGAGAAGGTGGTGCCCGCCCTGCGCCTGTAGGAGCGGCTTTAGCCGCGATCAAAGGCTTGTCGCGGCTAAATCCGCTCCTACATTTAGAGGCTTAGCGAGGCTGCCGGCGAGTTCAGGTTGGCCAAGTGCCGGCTAACGAGCGCCCCCACGGACTCCGCCGGATTGGCCAGGACGGTAAACACGGGCGGTTTCCGTCGCAGGCTGGCGGTGTCGCCGCCCTCCAGCAGTTGCTCGAGATAGCGCAGGTTGTGCTCAATGGCGAGCAGGTAGGGGTTCTGCCCGCCAAAGAGCGGCTCTATGTTGCGATAGGCCCGGTTGAAGCTCTTTTCCAGCCGCGCGTTGGCTGACAGGTGCCAGAACCCGGGCGTCTGCCGCAGGAGGTCGGCCCCCGACGCGTACCGGACGACGCGCTCCCGGGGGCTTTTCTGTTCCACCGCGATGCCCCCCAGCACGAACTCGCCGTAGAGTCGGTCCCGGCACTTTTCCAGATAGCAGCGGTCGGCCATCTGGGCCAGCATATCCGCCGTGCCGAGCAGGTGCCCCACGGCGCTGTCCTTCGGATCGTCCAGTTCGATGTCGTCCAGGCTGAGCTCATAACCGGTGAAATGCACCACTTGCCGGGCGATGGGCACCCACTGACCAAGCCCGATACGGGGCAGATAGCCCGTCAGGAACTCGGCACTGCGGGAGATGTGACACGGCGTGAACTCTGCACCATTCCGGTGCCGCTCGCCCACCCGGCGGATGTAGCCGGAGTCGTGGAACAGGGCGCAGACCAGGCCAACCACCGCACGCTCGTGACCAAGGCGATCAGCGTCGGGCACGGTCTGTTCGTAGCCCGCCAGTAAGCGCGCCATGGCGAGGGTGACGTCCAGGGAGTGCAGCTGGTCGTGGTACAGCGTGTCGCACCCGACGTAGCCCTCTGTCTGCCCGCGAAACAGCTGGCGGAAATCGTGGAAGGCCAGCCACAGCTGATCCAGACCCACGCCGGGCCAGGTCAGCTGGAAGAGGTCCTGGCAGGCGTTGCGCACGTCGTCCACCGAACTCACGCGCACGGTGTTTGTGACGTCGTAGTCGTTACGGCGGTCCCGGGGGTTGAACTGGAAGCTGGGAGGGGTGGTCACGGCTGAATTCTTGCACGCGACACCAAAGCGCTCAAAGGGCAAAACCAGGCTTTTTCAGGAGAAAGGCCAGTAGGGCCCTTGGCAAGCTTTGCTTAGCTGTCTGGCAGCGGGATGAACTCTGTCTCCCCGGGCACGGTGGGGAAGCGGCCCAGCTTCCAGTCCTGCTTCGCGCGTTCCAGGCGCTCCGGGGAACTCGCTACAAAGTTCCACCAGAGGTGCCGTGGGCCATCTACCGGTTCGCCGCCCAGCACCATGCAGCGGCTGGCACTCGCTGCGTGAAGCTCCACGGACTGCCCTGCCTGGAGCGTCGCCAGTGTGCCTGCGGGCACAGCCTCGCCGTCCGCCGTCAGTGACCCATCGACCACGTACACCGCTCGCTCCTCGTGTTCCGGCGGGAGTACGCAGCGCGCATCCGTCGCCAGTTCCAGCGCGGCGTAGCCCAGCGCCGAGTACGTGCGCACCGGCGAGGTCAACCCGAGCAACGTGCCGGCAATGACCCGCAGGTAAACGCCGTTGGCCTTGAGTTCAGGGAGCGCACTCGCAGCGTAGTGCCGAAACTCCGGTGCCGTTTCCTCAGCACCCTTGGGCAACGCCACCCAGGACTGGATGCCATGCAAACGAAACGGGCGGCCCCGGATTTCCAGTGGCGTGCGTTCCGAGTGCGCGATGCCACTGCCGGCGGTCATCCAGTTGACCTCCCCCGGGCGGATCAGCTGGGTGCAGCCCAGGCTGTCCCGGTGCAACAACTCCCCCTCAAAGAGCCAAGTGACAGTCGCCAGGCCGATGTGGGGGTGGGGCCGGACGTCCACGCCGGTGCCGGGGGCAAAGGTCGCCGGACCCAGGGCGTCAAAGAAGATGAAGGGACCAACCATCTGCCGCGGCCCGGCGGGCAGCACCCGGCGCACACTGAAGCCCCCGAGATCCCGCTCCCGGGGCCGGATGATGGTTTCAATGGGACTCATGTGCAGAGGATGGGCAGGCCGCGCTCCTGCCGGATTTTCTGCACCTTCAGCAGGCCTTCGAGGGCGTCATTGCGCAGCCTGGCGACGTCTGCCCGGGCGGGATCAAAGCGGGCCCACTCGGCATAGACGGCATTCGCCTTGCCGGCGTTGTTCGACTCCTCCGCCGCCATGGCCTCAATCAGCAGGGCGTAGCTCTTCCGTTTCGGATCGGTCTCGCTGGCGAAAGCCTTTTCGGCGCGGTTGATGGCGCTCACATGCCGGCAGTGAGCCAGCTCACCACCCGCTGAGAAATTCAGTTCGCCAACCTGCGCTTTCAGCGCCTGGTCCGCAGCCGCCAGATCCGCCGACTTCGCCCCTGTCGGAACCGGACCGGGCGGCGCGGCCGGCGGCGGCGCCCGGGATTTGTCACGCTCGGCGCCGTTCATGGCGCCCACGGCCGCTCCAGACGCGGCGCCCACTGCGGCCGTCCGCAGCGCATTGTTCACGGCATCACCGCCCCAGAAAATGCTGCCCACGGCGCCCGCCACCAGGCCGCCCAGGGCCCCGGACTTCGCCCCCTGAGAGGCACCCTGCTTGGAGCCGGCGCTGCAACCCGCAACCGCTGCGGCGAGGCACAGGAGCACGGGCAGGAGGAATGACCGAGGCATAGGGAGATTCTCCAGAACGGCTCTTTAGCTTAGCAGAGGCATTTCTGGCGAATCCGCTACCATGCCGCTCCCGTTTGCTGAGCCTATTTGAGAGAGGACCAGGCCATGACTACCTACACTGTTTGCCGCGTTGCTGAACTCCCGGTTGGCCAGCACCGCCTGTACGCTGCGGGCGGGACGAAGGTCCTGGTCTATCACCTGGACGATGGCTTCTACGCCACCCAGGCCAGCTGTACCCACATCTTCGCCCCTCTCGCCAAGGGCAAGATCGTGGAGGGGTGCAAGATCCAGTGCCCATTTCACCGTGCCCGGTTCGACATTCGCACGGGCAAGGTGATTGACTGGGCCAACTGGCCCCCCGGCCTCGTGAACGTGCTCAATGCAGTCCGTGGCGAGAAGGATCTCCAGACTTACCCCACGCGGGTCGCTGGCGATCAGGTGCAGGTGGATATCCCATGACAGTGGCGCCCCCGCGGGCGCTCGTCTTTCTCCTGGCCACCATCTTCATCGACACCATTGGCTTTGGCATCATCATCCCGGTGCTGCCCAGCCTGCTGATGGAGTTGCTCGATGGCTCCCTCAGCACTGCTGCCCTCTATGGTGGCGCGCTCATGTTTGCCTTCTCGTCCATGCAGTTCCTGAGCGCCCCGATTCTCGGCAACCTGAGCGATCACTACGGCCGGCGGCCGGTGTTACTCGGCTCGCTGGCGGCCTTTGCCGTGGACTTCGTGGTGATGGGACTGGCCACCACGGTGGGCTGGCTGTTCTTTGGCCGCTTGCTGTCGGGTGTGTTCAGCTCAACCTACTCCGTGTGCAGCGCCTATGTCGCCGATGTGACAGCGCCTGAGCAGCGTGCCCGGAGCTTCGGCCTGATGGGCGCCGCCTGGGGCCTGGGCTTTGTGATTGGTCCGGCCATCGGGGGCCTGCTGGGCGAGAGCAATCCCCGGTTGCCGTTTTTCGTGGCGGCCGGACTGGCTGCCGCCAACGTGATCTACGGCTATTTCGTGATCCCGGAGAGCCTGGCACCTGCCAATCGCCGCCCGTTCTCCCTGGCTCGCGCCAACCCTGTCGGGGCCTTTCGCCAGATGCAGCGGTACCCGGTGGTGCTGGGGCTGCTTGGCGCGCTGTTTCTCTACCACTTTGCCCACGACGCCAATCCGGCCACGTGGACCTACGTGACCATCGCCAAGTTCGACTGGACGCCCTGGGACGTGGGCCTGTCCATGAGCTTCGTCGGGATTTGCGCCGCGCTGGTGCAGGGACTGGCCGTAGGGCCCATCGTGAAACTGCTGGGAGAGCGCCGCGCCCTGGTCATTGGGTTCGCTATCTTCACGGTCAGCTTTGTTGGTTACGCCTTCGCGACCAAGGGCTGGATGATGTACCTCTGGATCCTGCCGTTTGCCTTTGGCACCATCGCCAGCATCGCGGCCACCGCGCTCATGTCCAGGCAGGTACCGGCCAATCAGCAGGGCGAACTGCAGGGAGCTATCTCGAGTCTCCGCAGCATTACCGCCTGCATTGCACCGCTGATGATGACGGGCCTCTTCAGCTACTTCACGTCGGCCGCCGCGCCTTTCCAGTTCCCCGGCGCGTCCTTTCTGGCGGCGTCGGTGCTGACCTTTGCGGCGCTGCTGATGGTGCAGGGCCTGCTGCGCCGTCACCCGGTCCTGTAGGAGCGCCTTTAGGCGCGATCCCGTTGAATCGCGCTCGATCGCGCTCGATCGCGCCTAAAGGCGCTCCTACCGGCGCTCCTACAGGACCGCCACCACGGGTGCGTGGTCGGAGGGTTTCTCGAGCTTGCGGGGCGCCACGTCGATGGTGGCACCCGAGCACTGGCCAGCCAGCGCTTTCGACGCCAGGATCAGGTCAATGCGCAGGCCGTGGTTCCGCCGGAAGCCCATCATCCGGTAGTCCCACCAGGAGAAGGACTTCTCCGGCTGGTCGAAGAGCCGGAAGGTGTCTACCAGACCGAGGTCCAGCAGCGCCTTCAGCCGCTCCCGTTCGGGCCCACTGCACAGGACCTGGCCCCGCCACAGTTCCGGGTCGTGCACGTCCCGGTCCTCGGGGGCGATGTTGAAGTCGCCAACGATGGCGAGGCGCTCAAAGCGTTTCAGCTCGTCAGCCAGGTAGCCAGTCAGCGCGTCGAGCCAGTCCAGCTTGTAGCGGTACTTGTCCGAGCCCACGCTCTGGCCGTTGGGCACGTACACGTTGATCACCCGCGTGCCGCCATAGGTGGCGGCAATCACGCGGCGTTGTTCGTCGGCAAATTCAGTAATGCCTGTCGTCACGTCGGCCGGCTCAAGAAGCGAGAGCAGTGCCACCCCGTTGTAGGCTTTCTGGCCCTCGAGGACGCAGTGGTAGCCCGCTGCTTCGATCTCGGCGAGTGGGAACTTGTGGGCCTCGGTCTTCAGCTCCTGGAGGGCCAGGACGTCCGGCTCGTTGGCGTTCACCCAGTCGACGACATGGGTGAGTCGCTGGCGAATCGAGTTGACGTTCCAGGACGCGAGTTTCATGGTGGTCCCACGTTACGGGCCCACGGTGCGAGCGACGCCAGAACGATGGAATCCGGGCATTAACAGGTGCTCATGCCCTTCATCGATAGACGTCCCTGCGATGTCCGATCTTGTAGATCGTGACCTGGCTTGCATCGTCGTCGATCTCGTAGACGACACGATAGTTGCCCTGGCGAATTCGATAGCGACCATCGTAACCGGCAAGCTTCTCGGACCCCCGAGGCCGAGGATCGCGGGCCAGGGCCTGAATCTTGCCGACGATACGACAGCGATCAGCCTTTGATCCTGCCGTCTCAACCTCCTTCCCAGCGGAAGGCTTAATAGAAAGACTATATAGCGCCACGTCGCTTCATGCCCTGCACGAAGCTATCGAAGGAAACGCTGCGTTCACG
>JBBQJK010000119.1:0-6771 GCA_038325835.1 Gammaproteobacteria bacterium | reverse complement strand
GTTGCACGCTCCATGCCCACGAGTCGGGCGCTGGACGTAGTGGCGGCCAGCCAGGGCCTGCCCTGCTACGAAACGCCGACCGGCTGGCGTTTCTTCTGCAACCTTCTGGAGGCGGGGCGTATCGGTCTGTGCGGAGAAGAGAGTTTTGGCACGAGTTCGGCCCACTGCCGCGAAAAGGATGGTTTGTGGGCCGTCTTGTTCTGGCTCAATCTGCTGGCGGTGGACGGCCGGTCCCTCCCCCAGATGCTCAGCGCTCACTGGCGAACCTTCGGCCGTCACCACTACCAGCGGTGGGACTACGACGTTGCAGATGCCAGCAGGGCCAGCGACCTGATGGCAGCGCTCCGAAACCTCTTACCCGCGTTGCACGGCACGAATCCAGCGGGTGGGGTCATCGAGACTGCCGACGACTTCCACTACCACGATCCGGTAGACGGGAGCGAATCAGCTCATCAGGGCGTACGCCTGATCTTCAGTAATGGAGCGCGTATTGTCTATCGCTTGTCCGGCACCGGCACGACCGGAGCCACCGTGCGGGTTTACCTGGAACAGCACGTCACTGCCGAAGAGGCCATTGCCCGCTCGACAGCCGAGGCCCTGACGCCCCTTGGCCGGCTGGCCGCGCAGATCGCCCGTATCGGCCACCACACCGGACTAGGCGAACCCACCGGAATGATCTGAAGAACCGACTGTGCTCAGGGCCTGACCCGGCGCTCTATCCCGGTGGTGCTGAGAATCTTGCTGGCGATCTCCTCAATGGAGAACCCCGTGGTATCGACCCAGCCGATCTGATATCGACGAAACAGCGCCTCGGCACCACGTAATTCGTAGCGAACCTGCTCGATCGAGCAGTACCGGCCTTCAGGCCGCCTCTCGCGCCGGATCTGCTGCAGGCGTTCAGGTGAGATAGTGACGCCGAAGAGCTTCTCCCGGTGAGACTCGAGAATGCGAGGCAGGCGACCGGTCTCGAACTCATCTTCCGACAACGGGTAATTCGCGGCAAAGACGCCGTAGGTCAGCGCCAGGTAAAGGCAAGTCGGTGTCTTTCCCGAACGGGACACACCGACCAGTATCACGTCCGCCCGGTCGTACTCGCTGGTGCGCGTGCCATCATCGCTGTTGAGGGCGAAGTTGGTGGCATCAATGCGCTTGTCATAGCTGCTCTGATCCTTCATGCCGTGAGCTCTGCCGACGGTGTGGGAGGACCTCATAAGCAGCTCCTGCTCGAGCTGGCCCAGGAATGTGGAGAAGAAATCCAGCAACAAACCATTGGCACGGGAGAAGCGCTCCCGGATGTCATCATGAACCAGTGTGCTGAAGATGATCGGACGTGTGCCCGTCTCCGCGGCTACGACGTTAATCCGGTGTACCGTTTCTTCTGCCTTGTCAACGGAATCGATAAATGGCACAGTCACCTGGTCAAAATCGTGCTGCTCGAATTGCGTTAACAGACTGCGGCCGAGCGTCTCGGCGGTCACCCCGGTCTGGTCAGACACAAAAAATACCACGCGTCGATTCATGCCCGGCATCGCTAGCTGAATAACCGGCTCGATCATCGCCGGTCGCGACATTGGAGGCAACTTGGATTCCAGCGTAATACCCCTGCGCTCCCTCGGAATGGCCGACGTCCACCGGGTGGGCGGCAAGAACGCCTCTCTGGGCGAACTGCTTGGTCAGCTGTCCAAGCTCGGTGTCAGGGTACCGGATGGCTTCGCCACGTCGGCCGACGCCTATCGCCATTTTCTGGCGAAGGATGGCCTGGCCGGCAGGATCGACTCGGTCCTCAGCGAGCTCGACGTGGAGAATCTGGAGCAACTCAGCCGGACTGGCAAACAGATCCGCGACTGGATTCTCGGTACGCCGTTGCCAGCCCCGTTGGTCCAGCAGGTTACGGCCGCCTGGCAGAAGATGGCGGAAGGTCAGCCTGGCGAACTCGCCGTCGCGGTGCGTTCTTCAGCCACCGCCGAAGACCTGCCCGAGGCCTCTTTTGCCGGTCAGCAGGAGACATTTCTCAACATTCGCGGTCTTCCCCGCCTGCTGGAGGCCGTCCACCACGTCTTCGCGTCGTTGTACAACGACCGGGCGATCGCGTATCGGGTCCACCAGAACTTCGACCATCGGCTCGTGGCATTGTCTGTTGGCGTCCAGCATATGGTCCGCTCAGACGTGGGCTCAAGCGGCGTGATGTTCACGCTGGATACAGAGTCGGGCTTCCGGGACGTAGTGCTCATCACCTCGTCCTGGGGGCTGGGTGAAACCATCGTCCAGGGTGCGGTGAATCCGGACGAGTTTTACGTCTACAAAACTGCCCTTCAGTCAGGCCATCAGGCCATCCTCCGCCGGAAACTCGGCAGCAAGAAAATCCGGATGGTCTATGAGGACTCCGCCGAGCCCGGCCGAACGGTGCGCACTGAGCCGGTGCCCAGCGCCGACTCTGCCCGGTTTTCCCTGACAGACGCGGACATCGAGGCACTGGCCCGCCAGGCCCTGGCTATCGAGCAGCACTACGGGCGCCCGATGGATATCGAGTGGGGCAAGGACGGCATCGACGGGCATCTGTACATCCTGCAGGCGCGACCTGAGACAGTGCAAAGCCGTACGGGCAACACACTGCTGCGCTATCGGCTCAAGACCCGCTCAAAGGTCCTCGTCCGGGGACGGAGCATCGGCCAGCGGATCGGCGCGGGGCAGGCGCGGATCATTGCCAGCACAGCAGAGATGGGCCTCCTCCGGGACGGCGAGGTGCTGGTGGCGGACATGACAGATCCCGACTGGGAACCGGTGATGAAACGGGCGTCCGCCATCATCACGAACCGCGGTGGCCGCACTTGCCATGCCGCCATCATTGCCCGCGAACTGGGCATTCCTGCAGTGGTGGGCTGCGGTGACGCGACCCGGCAGATTCCGGACGGCACCCCCGTTACCGTCTCCTGCGCCGAGGGCGACGAGGGCTTTGTTTACGAGGGCATCCTGGATTTCGAGCAGCAGCGTATCGAACTGAGCAAGCTGCCGAACCTGCCGGTCAAGATGATGATGAACGTCGGCAATCCCGACCGGGCGTTCGATTTCTCCTTCCTGCCGAATCAGGGCGTCGGCCTGGCCCGCCTCGAATTCATCGTCAATCGCATGATTGGCGTGCACCCGAAGGCCATACTCGATTTTGACCGACTCCGGCCCGAACTGCGGGAAGTGATCCGTGAGCAAATGGCTGGCTATACCGATCCGGTGGAGTTTTTCGTTGCCCGTCTCGTGGAGGGCATCAGCACCATCGCGGCGGCGTTTGCCCCGAGCCCGGTGATCGTCCGGCTGTCTGACTTCAAGTCCAACGAATACGCGAATCTCATTGGGGGCCAGCAGTACGAGCCCCACGAGGAGAATCCGATGCTGGGCTTCCGGGGCGCCTCCCGCTATCTGGCGGAAAGTTTCCGCCCGTGCTTTGAACTGGAGTGCCGGGCCCTCCGCCGCGTGCGAGAAGACATGGGGCTGACCAACGTGGAAGTGATGGTGCCCTTCGTGCGTACCGTCGCTGAAGCTCGCGCGGTCACTGAACTGCTCGCGGCGAATGGCCTCAAACGCGGCCAGCAGGGCCTGCGCCTGATCATGATGTGCGAGCTGCCGACCAACGCCCTGCTTGCGCACCACTATCTGGAGTTCTTCGACGGCATGTCCATCGGTTCGAACGATCTCACGCAGCTGACTCTCGGCATCGACCGGGATTCGGGACTGATCGCGGCCATGTTTGACGAGCGGGATGAGGCCGTGCGGATCCTCCTCAAGATGGCCATTGACGCCTGTCGGAAAGCCGGCAAGTACATCGGCATCTGCGGACAAGGCCCTTCCGACCACCCGGACCTGGCCCGCTGGCTTGTTGAGCAGGGTATCGATAGCCTGTCGCTGAATCCGGACTCGGTTGTGGAGACGTGGCTGCACCTGGGCGGCCAAAGCCCATGAAGAACAAGGAGATCTGCAGATGACCACAGCCTACTGGTGCATTCTCGTGGCCGCGGTGCTGCCGATCCTGTGGACGGGAGCCGCCAAGGCCGGCGGCGCCAAAGCGGGTGGCTTCCGCTACAACAACGCCAAGCCTCGCGAATCACTGGGGGCCCTGTCCGGCTGGCCGGCCAGGGCCAACTTCGCCCAGCAGAATTCCTACGAAGCCTTTCCGCCCTTCGCGGCGGGCGTCATCATCGCGCAACTGTGCAACGCGCCCCAAGCCACGATCGATATCCTGGCGCTCACCTTTATCGGCGCTCGCGTGGTCTATGGATTCTGCTATATCGCGGACCAGGCCGGTCTGCGCTCGCTCGTCTGGCTCGTGGGCTTTGGCTGCGTCGTCGGCTTGTTTGTCACGGCAGCCGGATGAGGTGCTGACGGTAGTGACGCAATTCGGCAATCGAATCGTGAATGTCGGCCAGGGCCAGATGCGTCGAGCTCTTGGTGACGCCAGCCAGAACTTCCGGCGCCCACAGGCCAGCCAGAATCTTGAGCGTCGAGACGTCGAGATTTCGGTAGTGGAAGAAGGCTTCGAGAACGGGCATCTCCCGGGCGAGAAACCGCCGGTCCTGGCAAATGCTGTTCCCGCACATGGGTGAGGCCTTAGCGGTCAGGTGCGGGGCGAGAAAATCCAGCGTCTGGCGTTCCGCCTCGGCGGCGGTCAACTGGCTGCTCCGCACCCGGTCCATGAGCCCGGACTTGCCGTGCTGGCGGGTGTTCCACTCGTCCATCTGACCCAGGACCTCCGGGGTCTGGTGGATGGCAAGCACAGGGCCCTCCGCGATAACGTTCAACTCCCCATCCGTCACGACGGTGGCGATCTCGATGATAGAATCCCGCTGCGTGTCGAGTCCGGTCATTTCCAGATCGATCCAGATCAGCCGGTCTGCCTGTGAACCCATGCCCCGTATCCTTCCAATGCTGCCGCGCCCCGAATGAAGCCCACCCCGGCCGGCGCGGCGGATTCTAGCAAACCCGCTGTGGTGGTCGCGGCCCACGGCCGCCGCGGCATTCTTGCCCAACCCGACGGCGCACGACTGCCCTTCATGATCAGGGGCCGGCACCTCAGGGCCTACTGCGGTGACCGGGTATCCTTCGAGGTCACTACCGCTGGCGAGCCCGTACTGATCACACGCATTGCGCCCCGTGACAACGAGCTCCAGCGATTGTCCGGGCGCGGTGGCCTGCCGGAAACGATTGCTGCCAATGTCACGCACCTCATTGTGGTGATGGCTGCCTTGCCCGCACCGGACCTGTACCTGACCGACCGGTACCTGTGCGCCGCCCGACTGATGGGTGCGACCAGTGCCATCGCCTGGAACAAGGCAGACCTGGCAGTGGTGCCCGCCGCTGAACTGGCTGGCTACGAGACTCTCGGCTGCCCCGTCTGGCCCGTGTCAGCGGTCACGGGTGCTGGCACCGCTGCGCTGCGCGCCTGGATCGGCACCGGCACCGGGATCCTCGTTGGGCAATCGGGCGTCGGCAAGTCGTCGCTGCTGAACGCCCTGGTGCCAGGCATCGCCGTGATGACTGGCGAGATCTCGCTGTCGAGTGACGAGGGCCGGCACACGACCACCGCATCGGTCCTGCATCCACTGACCGGCGGCGGTTGCCTGCTCGACACGCCGGGCGTCCGGGACTTCGTGCCGGCCATCCCCGAGCGCACGGCCATCAGCCGCGGTTTCATTGAGATCGAGGAATACGGGCGGCAATGCCGTTTTACAGACTGCAGCCACCTGCGGGAAAGTCACTGCGCCGTGCAGGAGGCCGTGAATGACCGCCTGATCGATCCACGTCGCTACGAGAGCTTCCGGAGGCTCATGAACCTCGTCAGGCAGTCTGACGGGCGTGCCGGTTAGTCAGCCAGCATGGTCGTCCGCGCCGTGATCGCGTGGGACAGGGTGCCCGCATCGACGTACTCCAGTTCACCGCCCATGGGCACGCCGTGGGCAATGCGTGTGGCGCGAACACGGTGCTCCCGGGCCAGACTGGCCAGGTAACCCGAGGTCGCCTCCCCTTCAACCGTGGCGCTCGTGGCCAGGATGATCTCCCGGGTGACACCGTCGGCCATCTGTGCTTCGAGAACAGGCACCCCAAGCTGCTCAGGCCCGATGCCATCCAGCGGAGACAGCCGGCCCATAAGCACGAAGTAACGGCCCCGGTGAACCCCTGACTCCTCGATGGCCACGACGTCGGCAGGAGTCTCCACGACGCACACAACCCCGGCATCGCGCCGGGAATCAGCACAGATGGTGCAGAGTTCCGTCTCGGTAAACATCCGGCAACGGGAACACAAGCCGATCCTCTCCAGCGCGGAAGACAGGCTGGTGATGATCCGCTGCGCACCCTCGCGGTTTCTCTCAAGCAGATGGAAGGCCATGCGCTGGGAGGACTTCGGGCCCACGCCAGGCAGGCACCGCAGTGCTGCCAGCAGATCCTGCATCAGCGGAGTAAAAGCCATGTCAGTCGATACCCGTCAGAAGGGGAGCTTCAGGCCGGGCGGCAGGCCCAGCCCGGATGTCATGCCACCGAGCTTGTCCTGCACCGTCCGCTCAACCTTCCGCAGGGTGTCGTTCAAGGCAGCGACAAGCACATCCTCAAGCATCTCCCGGTCATCGCCCAAGAGTGACGAGTCGATTGTCAGGCTGCGAACCTCGTGCTTGCAGGTCATCCGGATCTTCACCAGGCCCCCGCCTGCTTCACCCGTGACTTCCAGCCCGGCCAGCTCTTCCTGTGCCTTCTGCATCTGGGCCTGCATCTTCTGGGCCTGCTTCATCA
>JBBQJK010000118.1:0-6784 GCA_038325835.1 Gammaproteobacteria bacterium | reverse complement strand
GATCCAGCAACTTCTGGACGAGACTCCATCACGGAGTGACGTTCGCTCCAGGAGGTACCGGTCGATTCTGGCGATAATCCTGCAGGTGCCCGCGAAGCTCTGAGAGAAGCTCTGCAGAAAAGGTTCCCCTGGCAGCCATCTTGTCCATGGCTGCCGAAACTGCGGCACGCCACTCCGGAATCTCGGCCAGATTGGGCGAGACAAACTGGAGGCCGTTCACCTTCAGGGCCTGCTCTGCCTTGGTGTTGTCGACACGATTCTCGGCATCGAGTCGTCTATAGAGGGCGGACATCACTTCGCGAAGCACTGCCTGGTCAGCAGCACTGACCTCCTTGAGGGCGCCCTGGTCAATCACCATGACACCGAGGGTATAGCTGAGCGGTTGTCGGGTGACGTACTTTGTCTTCGTGTACCACTGGAGAACGATCGCGCCGACAGGCGGGGTCGCGACGATATCCAGCAAGCCGGTCTGTAGGCCTGTCAGCACGTCCGTGATGGGCAAGACCACCGGTGACAAGCTCAGTGATTCCATCGCAACGAAGCTGGTCTGGTCGCCCTCCGGCACCCAGATCTTCTGGCCGCGAAGGTCGGCAAGCCCCTTCACCGGCTTGCCCGACATAAAGTAGGCAAAGCCGCCGCCAGCGAACCCGTAAGACGCGAATCCGGCCCTCTCGAGTCCGGCGGCCAGCTTCGCGTCCATCTTCTTGCGGACGTAATCGACCTCTTCCTGAGAGTCAAACTGCATGGGCAGGCCGTAGATCAGGATATCCGGATAGCGCTCCTCGAGGCCGTTGGAGGTAAACATCCCACCCTGGAGTTGGCCAATGCGGATCTTGCGCAAGACCTTCTTGTCGTTGCCCTGAATGCCGCCGCCGTAGAACTTGAGATTGACCCGTCCTGCCGTCCGGTCATGCACCTGCTGACCTGCTGCACGCAATCCCTTCATCCAGCCGGAGCCCTCTGGCGCCACGGTGGCAAGCTTAAGATCTGTTGCCTGAAGACTAACCGGCAGGCAGGCAATCACTATCAGACCTGCAAGGATCTGCGACCAGGAGCGCTGCATTAGCGGTTAATCCTCTTTGGCGTGGGTGCGGAATCAGAAGTAGTCGTTCGCCGAAGCCAGGAGTTCGGTTGCCTGCTTTTGAGCCAGTGTATTGAGCAGGGTGTAACCCTCCTGGCGGGGGTCGGCCGCCAGTACCTGATTAAGCAGGGAATCATGGAGCTCCCGATCGTAAACAACGCGGGCATAGCCCCGCGCATACTCAACCAGCACGCTGAGATCGCGACCGCCGGTCAACGCGACGGCCTTGTCGAAGTAGATCCGCCCCTGCTCCGGCTGGCCGCCGAGGGCCGGTGGACGCAGCGTATTCAGGATGCCCAGATAGGCATTCACCGTGCCTGCCTCGTCGGGCGCACCGATGACGAGCAATCGGGCCAGAACTGCTTCGACACGCGGCAATCCGGCAACTGCCTCCCAGTCATCGCTGTGCGTCCGGACATAGGCGAGTGAACCCACGGCAAAACTGAACAGGGCGCCGGAATGGGCCGGCGTTACCTTCTCGAGCCTGGCACCAAGGTCGGCAAACGGAACGGTCTCAATATCGCAGGTGGACTTGGTTGCCGAGCACGTGGCCCGAACCCCATAAAGACGAGCCCGGCTGGCGAGCGTGGCGGCCCGGTCAGGATCTGTAACGAATACGATGGCGTAGGCGGCATAAAGGCGGGCGGCGGCCCCGAGGACTGCCGGCGTGGCGGCCGGGCTGGAGGCCAGGGAATCCAGCAACAGCAGGTAGGCGGGCAGGCTTTCCCGCACCAGTTCAGGATCGTCCTGATTGAGGATAGCGATGGAAAGGTTCTCAGCAAGATCACCTGCGGCAGAACTTGCAATGCCGCTGCAGCCACTCAAGGCAGCGGCGCAGCACAGTCCGACGAGAAGGGCCAGCCTGGCAGGCGCCCCGAAGGCGCCCGCCAGGCGTCGCGACACGCTATGCAGAGTACGCAGGAGCGGGATACTCACGACGCGAACTCCGGGCTATCAGACTTTCTCGCGAATCCGGGCCGACTTGCCGCTGCGATCACGCAGGTAATAGAGCTTTGCTCTGCGCACAGCGCCACGCCGCTTGACAGTGATCTCGGCAACCGTCGGACTGTGGAGCGGAAAAACGCGCTCGACACCTTCGCCATGCGAAATCTTGCGCACTGTAAATGAGGAGTTTAAACCGCGATTCCGGCGTGCCACCACTACTCCCTCGTAGGCCTGGAGTCGCTCACGGGTGCCCTCCTTGACGCGCACCTGCACAATGACGGTGTCTCCCGGGGAAAAATCCGGTATACCCGTCTTCAGGGCTTCCGCTTCCAGTTTTTCGATGATGTTTGCCATGCTAAATAATCCCAGTGATCAGTAAGTCAATTTGCTCTGCCCGACAGCCGGGCACTATTATCCTCAAGTGACACGCTGCTCGGCGCGAAACTCGTCCAGCAGCCTGCGATCTTCGTCACTGAGCTCCGTGTTGCCCAGCAGGTCAGGTCGTCGAAGGCTGGTCCGACCCAAAGCCTGTTTCCTTCTCCACCGGCGAATAGCCTCGTGATTGCCCTCCATAAGTACCCGGGGAACGGGCCTGCCGTGGGCAATCTCCGGCCGGGTGTAATGGGGGTAGTCCAGCAGTCCAGTGGCAAACGACTCTTCCTCCGCCGAGTGCTCATCGCCGAGTACTCCGGGACGTAGACGCAGGGTAGCGTCCATGATCGCAAGGGCCGCAATCTCGCCGCCGCTCATGACGAAGTCGCCCACCGAAACCTCTTCATCCGCAACACTCTCTATCAATCGTTCGTCAAAACCCTCGTAGCGTCCAGCGACGAGGACCAGGCCAGGCAAGCCCGCATAGCGCTGGGCCGTTGCCTGATCAAAGGGCCTCCCCTGCGGACTCAGAAACACGACTGGACTGCCGCTCGGAACCTGCCCCCGTGCAGCGTCTATCGCCGTAGCGAAAGGCTCGACCCTGATGACCATCCCCGGACCACCCCCGTAGGGCCTGTCGTCCACAGTCCCGTGCGGGTCGGTAGCGAAGGCCCGGGGATCTACGGGCGTGACCCGTGCCAGATTCCGCCGGATAGCCCGACCGACGACCCCAAAGTGCGCCAGGGGCGCAAACATCTCGGGGAACAGGGTCACTACTGCCAAGTCCAAGTCAGTTTCCTTAGCCCCGGTCCGTAACGAGGCGGCGGCGCAAAACCGGCTAAAAGTCCGGGTCCCAGTTAACCGTAATCACACGCCGCTCGCCGTCGACTGACTCCACCACGCTGCCGTACAAGAACGGAATCAGGTGACGGCCCGCGCCAACGACAATCATGACGTCGTTTGCGCCGGTTTCGAACAACTGCTCGACGAGGCCAAGGCTAATGCCTTCCCGGGTTCGAACCTCCATACCCTGGAGGTCGACCCAGAAAAACCCGTCAGCTGGTGGGGTCTCACCGGCAGTAACTCCAAGTTCCGGACCCAGCGCTGACCGCTCAACTTCGATCTCAGCCCCGATTAGCGCCGCTGCGGCGTCTCGATCGTTAATACCTGCCAGGAAAGCGACAACGCCATCGCCGTGCGCGTGGCCGGCGGTAACCGTCTGAAGCACTTCCCTGCCGTCCTGGAGCAAGCACCAAGGGCTGTACCTCACCACATTTTCGCGGGGCGACGTGTAGGAATACACCTTGATCCAACCACGAACGCCGAAAACACCGGAGATGCGGCCTATGCCGATGCGCTTACTCAGGTCAGCTACTTAGACAGGCCAAGCCTCAGGCAGCTTTGGCCAGCGGCTGCTGCCGAAACTCCTTGACGAGGGCAGCGACCCGCTCCGAAGGCTGAGCTCCAACGCCCTGCCAGTACTCGTAGCGGCCCAGATCGACCCGGAGTCGCTCTTCGGACGCCGTGGCAATCGGGCTAAAGAATCCGAGGCGCTCGATGTAGCGGCCATCTCGTGCGCGCCGTGAATCGCAAACAACGAGGTGATAGAAGGGCCGCCCCTTGGCGCCTCCGCGGGACAGACGGATAGTGACCATCGCTCTTAAGCTTCCTTATGGCAAATTTGGATCGGTGGAAACCGATTAACCGGCGAATATTACTCGAAAAACCGCGCAATGGCACCGGGTGCCTGGCTAACGGGGCAGCCCCGGGAAGCCCCGCATCATCCGCCGGAGGCCGCCATTGCCCATCTTTTTCATCATCTTTTGCATCTGGCTGTGCTGCTTCAGGAGGCGATTGACCTCCTGGACCGGCAATCCGGCCCCCCCGGCAATCCGGCGGCGACGGGAGCCGTCCACAATCGCCGGACGGCGCCGCTCCCGGGGTGTCATGGAGTCAATAATGGCGATTTGGCGGCGCAACATCCTGGGGTCGATCTGACCGGCAAGCTTTCCGGCCGACATCCCGGCCGGTAGGGGCATCTTCTCGAGGAGGCTCTCCACGCCCCCGAGACCCGAAATCTGCTGTAACTGAGCCCGCAGGTCATTGAGGTCAAACTGCTTGCCGCCGGCCACCTTTTCCGCGAGCTTGGCCGCCGAGACATGGTCCGCCTTCCTCTGAACTTCCTCGACCAGGCTCAGCACATCGCCCATACCGAGAATGCGCGATGCCATCCTGTCCGGGTGAAAGGTCTCAAGCTCCGTCACCGCCTCGCCCGTGCCCAGAAATTTAATGGGCTGGCCCGTGACGGTCTTCACAGACAGCGCTGCACCACCACGTGCATCGCCATCGGCCTTGGTGAGAATCACGCCTGACAAGCTCAAGGCAGCGCCGAACGCCTGCGCAGAATTGACGGCGTCCTGACCCGCCATGCTGTCCACTACAAACAGTGTTTCAACCGGATCCGTCCTGTCGCGAAGTATCCGCAGCTCGTCGAGAAGTTCCGCATCCAGTCGGCTGCGGCCTGCGGTGTCGATGATCAGGACGTCAAGCTGGTCTCGTCGGGCATCGGTCAGGGCTTTCTCGGCTATGCCCACAGCACCCAGGCTGATCTCTCCCGAGAGAAATGGCACGTCGATAGAGGCCGCGAGGCGCTCAAGCTGCAGGATTGCCGCCGGCCGCTGAGTGTCGGTGCTGACGAGTCCCACCCGCTTGCCAAGGCGATCACGAATGAATAGAGCGAGCTTCGCTGCCGTGGTGGTCTTGCCAGCTCCCTGGAGACCCGCCAATAGAATCACCGCCGGTGGCTGGTGCCGGAGATTCAGCTCAGCAGCTCCCTCACCGAG
This sequence comes from Gammaproteobacteria bacterium, assembly GCA_038325835.1. GTDB lineage: Bacteria > Pseudomonadota > Gammaproteobacteria > Steroidobacterales > SHZI01. The sequence goes on along the minus strand of JBBQJK010000118.1, from coordinate 1,543 downwards.
CGCCCGTGTGAGTTCCTCATGGAGTATGCGGACGAAGACCTGTCCTGGAGTCAGGCTGCGCAGAACATCGGCACCCAACGCACGCTGCCGAACCAGCTCGACAAAGTCGCGCACCACGGGTAACGCAACGTCGGCTTCTATAAACGCGCGCTGGACGTCCCGGACAGCATCCTGAATGTTTTCTTCTGTCAGCCGGCCTCGGCCGCGAACCTGATCGAGGACACCACGCAACCGTTCACTCAGAGTGTCAAACATCACCACGAACCCACTAAATGCAACAACAGTCGGCCAGGGAGTGAATTGTAGGCTGGCGCGGCGGTCAGGTAGCACCCCCAGGAGTGGAACTTGCCTTGACAGCGTCGTCGGGGGGTTGTCACCATGATAATGTCATGATCGAATTAAAGGGACTTCCCCTTGCCTGACGACGTCGCCGCAGGCCCGTTCATTGGCCTGCTGGTTCTCCTCCTGCTGATCTCCGCCTTCTTTTCGGGGTCGGAAACGGCGCTTCTGACCCTCAACCGGTACCGGCTGCGCCACCGGGCGCGTCAGGGACATCTGGGTGCGCGCCTGGCCGAGAAACTGCTGGCCCGCCCGGACCGCCTGATTTCGCTGATCCTGATTGGCAGCAATATCGCCAACACTCTGGCGACATCCCTGGTAACCCTGGCCGCGCTCCGCATTGGCGGCCCGGCCGGCGTCGCAGTCGCCAGTGTCGGCCTTGCCTTTGTCATCATGGTTTTCACCGACGTGATGCCGAAGACCGTGGGTGCGCTGCGGTCAGAGCAACTCGGTCTCCCTGCAGCGGTTATCTACTACGGCCTGCTGAAAGTAACGCTTCCTGTTGTCTGGGTAGTTACGGCGATTTCCAACGGCCTGCTGCGACTCTTCGGCGTCCGGGGAGATCAGGTCAGTCAGCACAATCTCACTCTCGACGAACTTCGAACGATCGTCACTGATGCCGGGGCCCTGCTCCCCCGCAGGCGCCAGCGCATGCTCATGTCGATCCTCGAACTGGAAGACATGACAGTGGATGAAATCATGATTCCGGACAACGAACTCATCGGGGTCGACCTGGACGACGACTGGCACGCGATTGTTGAGACCATCAGCCGGTCGCCCCACAGCCGACTTCCCGTGTACCGGGGTAACGTCGAGAATCTCCTGGGCCTCCTGCACGTTCGCTCGCTGGTGGGCGCGATGTCAGCCACACTGAACCAGGAGGTCATCGAGGGCCTGATGGCGGAACCTTTTTTCGTGCCCGAGGGCACTTCCGTACATGGGCTTCTGGTGCAGCTTCACCGCACCGGCCAGAGAACGGCCTTCGTTGTGGACGAATACGGCGACATCCAGGGCATGGTCACTATCGAGGACATTATCGAGGAAATTCTGGGTGGGTTCTCTGCCAGCGCTGACACGAGCGATATGGACGTCCGCAGGGAAGGCTCCGAGGAAGCCTGGGTGGTGAACGCTGGAATCAACGTGAGGGCTCTCAATCGCATGATGCATTGGAGCCTGCCCACCGACGGTCCAACCACCCTTAATG
>JBBQJK010000117.1:0-6808 GCA_038325835.1 Gammaproteobacteria bacterium | reverse complement strand
CCCCGGGAAACCTTGCGGTCGATCACCCGGGAGACATAGATGCCCGCCTCCCCCACCAGGTAGCGCCCCAGTTCCACCACGAGGGTTGCCCCCGGCAGGTCCCGGGCCGCTGTCTCGACGAGAGCCTGCAGATGCAGCCCGACCGGTGCCAGATCCAGCGGCTTTTCGCCCGGGAAATAGGGGATGCCGAAGCCCCCGCCAATGTTCACGAAACGCGGTGGGCGGGGTGCGTCCCGGGACAAGCTGGTGACCAGGGCCACCGTCTTGGTCTGGGCCTCCATGATCGCCTCGGCCCGCAGATTCTGCGAACCGCTGTAGACGTGGAAGCCCCAGAAATCGACCTTGAGAGAGGCCATCCGGCGGAGCAGATCCGGTACGAGTTCGGCATCGATGCCAAACTGCTTGGGGCCGCCGGCCATCTTCATGCCCGACGCCTTGAGTTCGAAGTCGGGATTGACGCGGATGGCAACCCGGGGCAGCACGCCGCGCTCCGCACCGATGGCCACCAGCCGCTGCAGCTCGGTTTCGGACTCGACATTGAGCATGACGCCCGCAGCCACCGCCGTGGTGAGGTCCTCCATCGTCTTGCCCGGACCGGCAAAGCTGACCCGCTCCGGATCCGCCCCCGCGGCCATGGCCACGCGCAACTCGCCGGCCGACGCCACGTCTAGCCCGTCCACCTGGGGCGAAATATGCTGGACGACCGCGGGCATCGGATTGGCCTTCATCGCGTAGTGCAGGTGGATCGCGGCCGGCACAAAGGACCGCAGCCGTCGGATCCGGCGATCGATCAGCTCGCGGGAATAGATATAGGCAGGGGTCCTGCCCGCCAGCCTGACGACCTCCGTGAGGCGCCGGCCACCAATCAGCAGTTCGTCACCATCAACGGCGAAGTCTTCCACCGTCGTGTGCAGTGGCAGTCCAGGCGAGTTACTGGCCATCGTCGCCTTCCTTACTCACCTGGGCTTGCAGAATCTCGGCCTTGATCCGCACGCGGTCGAACTTGCCATTGGGATTGCGCGGCAATGCAGGCCACCAGACCACACTCCGGGGCACCATGTACGCCGGCAGTTTCTCCCGGGCGTAGTCGAGGACCGGTGCCGCGTTTCCGCCAGTGGTCCCCGCCGCGACGGCCACCAGGACCACGGCCTGGCCGAGGCGCTCGTCAGGCACCCCAATGGCGACCACCTCCCTGAGCAGCCCACTCAGCATCACGCTATCCTCGATTTCCGTTGGACTGACGCGGTAGCCGGAGGACTTGATCATTTCATCCCGTCGGCCGCGGAAGTACAGAAAGCCTTCGGCGTCCCGCACGACCGTGTCCCCCGACCAGACGGCGAGCTCCGGCTGACCACCGGTCGCCAGGCTCCCCGGCACCGGCTTGAAGCGCTCCGCAGTCGCAGCCGGATTCTTCCAGTAGCCCAGGGACACCAGCGCGCCCCGGTGTACCAGCTCACCGGGCTCGCCGGGGTCGCAGGGAGTGCCGTCAGGCCGCAGGACCAGGATCTCCGCATTGGGAACTGACTGGCCAATGGAGTCTGGCCGGCGGTCCGCCTCGTCCGGCGGCAGATAGGTCGACCGGAACGCCTCCGTCAGGCCGTACATGAGAAACGGCCGGGCGCCGGGGAAGGCGGCCCGCAGCTTGTCCAGGACCGGCCGGGGCATGACCCCGCCCGTGGTGGCGAAGTAGCGCACCGTGTCGGTACTGCCCGCGGGCCAGGTGGCATCCGCCAGCTGGGACCAGAGCGGCGGCACACCCGTAAGGCCGGTAATCCGCTGCTCCCGCACCTGCCGGACCACATCGCCCGCCAGCAGGTAGTCCAGCAGGACGATGCACGCACCGGAATAGAACCCCGTGGTGAGCTGACTGAAGCCCGCATCAAAGCTCAGGGGCAGCACGGAGAGAATCCGGTCGGCATGGACGTTTTCCAGATAGCTGGCAACGCTGGTCGCTCCGGCCACCATGTTCCGGTGGGACAGTACGACGCCCTTCGGTAACCCGGTGCTGCCCGACGTGTAGAAGATCGCGACCATGTCGCCGTCGATACAGCGATGGGGCGCCGGGGCCCGGGGCCCGGCGCAGAGGACGTCCCAGCTTTCAATGCGGGCGCGCGCCTTGAGGGACGCGACCGCGGTCAGGCTGTCGGTGAGAATGACGTGGGTCAGAGCGGGGCAACTGTCCAGTGCCGCTTCAATTGCCTGCAGGCGGGATGCGGAGGTGACCAGGAAGCGCGCGCCACTGTCCCGCAGGATGTGGGCCACCTGATCGCTCTTGAGCACCGGGTTCACCGGCACGAAGGAGCCCCCCGCCGCCGACGCGCCGAAGATCGCAGCGACCGCCTCCAGAGTCTTCGGGAGATACACAGCCACCCGATCGTGGCGGGCGAGGCCACGCTCGAGTAAGCCGCTCGCCGCAGCGCCGATCGCGGCTTCCAGTTCGGTGTAGGACCACGTCCGGGCCCCCACTACCAGAGCGGGGTCGGCCGGATAGCGGGCAGCAGCCCGCCACACCAGTTCATGGAGAAGGTTCGGGGCGCGCTCCGCCGTCAGGAGGCGTGCGTGCGCGGTCTCACTCGACATGGGACACACCACAGGGCAGATCAGGATTAGCGAGGGAAGACAGTCAGCCGCTCTTTGCCGGCCACGTGCCGGCTGCCATCAGCTTCTTGCGCAGCCCGGCGAGCGGGTAGCCGAGCTTATAGGCCTTCTCCGCGTGCTGAACCGAGGCGTGATAGTCCTTGAGATCGAAGTAGACGAGGCCGAGGTTGTAGTGAATCTCGCTCGACTCCGGATCCATGGACTCCGCCTTGAGGTACTGGGTCAGAGCCTGCTGGAAACGCTGGCTCTTGTGGTAGTAGAGGCCGAACAGCATCCGTAGTGTGGGATCGTTGGGGCGGTAGCGGAACGCGCGATCGAAATAACACTCGGGCGTGGGCGGAAAAAACAGCACCTCCTTGTTGCCGGTCTGGGAGGGGTCGAAGACGGCGCCGGGATAGAGCTGCTCGATCCGGCCCAGTTCAAACAGTCCGGCGTAATGATTGGGCACCCGGATAAGCAGGTAATTGAGTTGCATGAGCGCGTACTGCACGCGCTTGTCGGCAAGTTCCCGCTGGGCAGGGACCCAGTGGTTCTGATTGATGTCGTTCAGGTTCCAGGAATACTTGGAGTCCACGTAGTCGTAGGGGCCGGCGGCGCCGGGCAGGGGGACGGGACCGCAGTCCTCGGCAAGCGCCGGGACCGGGGCCAGAACCAGGGACGCGCCCATCATGAGGGCTGCCAGCGCGGCGCTGAAGGGTCCCGTGACAGACTGGCGAATCCTTGGCATTGTCAGTGTTTTCCGCTGCTTAGGCAGGAGTATACCCACAGGTGCGGGGCCCCGCTAAACACTCTCTGGCCCGGGTGTGCGCCAGTCCCCAGTTTGCGGTGCAGAACTCAAGAACGCCGGCTCTGCCGCCGGAAAAGCCACCACTGGAGGCACAGAAGTGCCGTGAGTGCCACGCAGGCTGTGACATAGAACAACGTGCGTTGGCGAACCTCGTTGAGCCGATCGACAAGCGGCCGGTTGCCCGGCAAGGGAAAGATCCGGATGTGCGGATGCACGCCAATCGCAATGCCTGCAACCTGCTCTGCCCGTCGGGAAACTCGCCCCAACGCGGCAACCAGCGGCTGGTGCTCGTAGCTGAACAGATTACTGCCCCACCACAGGTAGAACTGGTCGACGCCCTGTTTGAAGTAGTCGATCAGATTCTGGTCATCCCGGAAGCCAAACGCGGCCGGGACGATCCGGACCATACGGGTAGTACCGAGGGGATCCCGCGCCTCAAGGCGCTGCCGGAACTCAGGGACCGACAGCGGCTCCCCGGTCGCGGCATCCGCGGGGTAAAACGAGTTGAACGGATCGAGCATCAGCCACTTGGCCCGGCCCTCGTCGTAGACCTCGACGATGGCATGACCGTCCCCACCGAAACCATCGAAGGACAGGCCCCACTCCCGCACCGGAAGCCCGACGGCAGTGGCGAGACCGATGAATACCTGCGTGTAGTCGGCGCAGTAACCGCCGCCAGTCGTCAGCATGGCTTGGTAGGTTTCCTCGGTTGAGGACTGGATGGCTCCACCCCGGGGCGTAATCCCGCCCAGATGCGTGGCAATCTGGAGGCCCTGGGACCAGCCATCCGCTGCTGTGACGACTAGTCGGGCGGCCAGCGTGATCGCCTCCGGAGGCGCGTCCTGGTTGACCAGGAAGCTGGCAGGAATGGTCGCGGGGGTCCAGGAAAAATCCTGCGGCGTACCGACGGTCGCCAGCAGGGAGTTGCGCAACCGTACCGCTCCGCGGGGATCGGCGGCGTCCCGAAGCAGCATAAGGCTCGAAGCGACGAGCGCTACGGCTGTGATGGCCGCGAGCACAGCCCGGAGATACTTACGGCGCATCAACAGAGGCCGGCGCGGCAATCGGCAGCCGGGAGACCACGAGCTCGTCGTACCAAGTGTACGCGACGGGGTGGTCCTGCCGGGGATCCTTGTCGGTCTGATAAGGCGTGAACTGGATTTGGTCGAAGGCCTCGTCCGGTTGGTCCGCGTAGTTCAGGGTCAGGCCCGGGTACTCGATGAACTTCCGCAGCTTCCCCGACCCAGTGCCGATCCACCCCTGCACGCGGGTGTCGGGCTTGCCGTAGTGGCCAACGTCGACCTGGAAGTAGAAAGTCATCCACTGGTCCGGTACGTACATGGCGCAGTCTCCGGGCCGGGGATCCCGCCGGTAACAACGGAAGTCACCCTGCTGAATCAGGTGGTCCCCATCGCTCTGCTCGACAAAGAGCGCGTCCTCCCCGCAGGCCGCGTAGAGAATCGGCAGGCCACGGAGGTACTGGTTGACGGCGACCAGCTGTACGGACGTGCAGGAAGGCCCCGCCTGGTAGAGGATGAACTGCTTCCAGCCGCCCTCCTCCCGGTAGCGGGTCTCAAGCATTTCCCTGGAGAACCGCTGCCGAAACTGGAAGTACAGCACTTTGCCCTCACCGAAGCGGGCGCCCAGTGAATCGGCCCAGTAGCCCGACGAATTGGCGGGCGAGCGGGACGGAATCTCAAAGCGCAACGAGCCCTCCCCCGACGCATGTATTTTGCTGTCCATTACCGGCCGCGTGCGGCCGTCGGCTGAGGGGTTCACCTGCCCGCTACGGAAATCAGCGGGCGCATCAAAGCCCACGCATTTAACGACTCCGGGTGCGGCGCACCGGGCCTCAAAGTCACGGGTTGCCGGGCTTGGCTGAGCGCCGGGCGGCGCGGCGGCCATTGCAGGGGCAGACACGGCGGCCATGAGTACAGCGGCCAGGAGTGCACCGGCCAGAAGAGAGGCGGCTGGCAGCCGCGGTCGGGCAGGAAATCGAATGGCAACACTGGGGCGCATGAGGCCGGGATTAAACGCCTAGCGCGGTGGGCTCGGGCAGAAAGGCCCGTCGCTCAAGGGAACTTCCGCGACCGGCATATGACGGTGGCGGTAACGCGGGAGGGCATACTGGGCGACCGCGCGCCGGGAGCGCCGCCGGGCTGCGGCCAGGGCCATCAGCCCCAGCAACAACTCCAGCGGGCCGCTGGCGCTGCTCCCGCCGGCACTACCGATGGGAGCAGGTGGCGGATTGCCACCGGTGCCACCGCCCGTCCCACCGCCCGTCCCATCGCCCGGCGCGGCCGTGACGGCGATCTGGGTAGCCGCTTCCACCGTACCACCCGGCCCCGTGCAAACCAGGAGGAAGCTGGAGGTGGCGGAGAGCGGCCCCACCGTCTCGGCCCCCGCCGACGCCCGGGCACCGGACCAGGCACCCGTCGCCTGGCAACTGTTGACGTTGGTGGTGGACCAGGTGAGGACGCCGGTCCTGCCCTGCTGGACGCTGGGCGAGTCAGCCCGGAGTGTCAGCGTGGGCTGGCCAGGACTGACGACCTCGATCGTGGCCGACTTGCGACTGGTGCCACCGCTGCCCGTGCAGACCAGATCGTAGGTCCGGGTGGCGCTCAGGAACATGGGCTCGCTGCCCACCGTTCCCTTGTCGCCAGACCAGGCCTTTTCCCCGACGCAGGAGAAGGCATTGGTCACGGACCAGTAGACCATTGAGCTGTTGCCCAGTTCGACGGAGGCCGGATCCGCATAGAAGGTGATCTCCGGCAGCGCCGGCGGTGCCTGGCCCACAGCGACCTGCACCGTCTTCGAGTCTGAGTCGCCGACCGCGTTGAAGCACTGCAGGGTGAAGGACGTGGCCTGACTGATCGGGCCGACCGACGCGGTGCCACTGACGGATCTGGACCCGGACCAGCCGCCCGAGGCCGTGCAACTGTCGGCATTGGTCGTCGACCAGGTGAGTGCTGTCGTCCCACCACTCGTTACCGACGCGGGTTGCGCCGCCAGCGTTACCGTCGGCGGCGTGGCGGCCGGGGGCGGCGGAGCTGTCGTCCCGGTCGGCGCCGGAATCGGCTGCGTTGAAACGATCAGCTCGTCATACCAGGTGTAGGCGACCGAGTGGGACTGGCTCGCATTTTTTCCGGTCTGGTACGGCGTGATCTGAATGCGGTTCAGCCGCTCCGACGGGCTGGAGTCGTAGTCCAGGGGGAAATCCGGAATATCCAGGATCTGCACCAGGGGCTCGCCCTCGTTGGCCATCCAGGCTTCGAGGTGTGACGTCGGCGAGCGGAAGGCGCCAAAGGCGAACTTCAGGTAAAAGGTCGTCCAGTTGTCCGCCACGTAGCGCTTGCACCCGGACTGATTGCGGTAGAGGCAGTTGACCTGAGGCCCCTGCTGGAAACGGATATCGCCATCGGG
>JBBQJK010000116.1:0-6839 GCA_038325835.1 Gammaproteobacteria bacterium | reverse complement strand
GGCGGCTGCCGAGCGCCTGTACACGAGTCAGCCGGGGATCAGCAAGCAGCTGAAGCTTCTGGAGCAGGAGCTGGGCGTCCAGCTCTTTACCCGCAAAGGCAAGAGCCTGGCCGCCATTACGCCTGCCGGCCGGGACGTTATTGGCCGGGCCCGGCGGATCATGCGGGAAGCGGAGAACATCCGCAGTCTGGCCAGTGATCTTTCCGGCGAGCAGGACGGCACCCTGTCGATTGCCACGACCCACACGCAGGCCCGCCACGTGCTGCCGGAGGTGATCAAGGCCTTTCGCGAGCGCTACCCGAAGATTAATCTGGAACTGCATCAGGGCACGTCCGAGCAGCTTGCCGAGCTGGTGGCGGCCAATCGAGTGGACTTCGCGATTGCGACCGGCTCCCGCCAGCTCTTCCCGGGGCTCGTGCTGCTGCCCTGCTTCCGCTGGGACCGGATCATCCTGGTGCCCAACGGTCATCCCCTGACGGGTGGCAACAAAAAGCTGACGCTAGCCGTTCTGGCGGGCTACCCCCTGGTGACCTATGTCTTTGGTACCACCGGAGAGTCTTCCCTCAAGAAGGCGTTCGCCGGGCAGGGTCTGGAGCCCAACGTGGTCTTCACCGCGCGGGACGCAGACATCATCAAGACCTACGTGCGGATGGGCATGGGCGTGGGCATCGTGGCGCCCATGGCCTACGAGTGCCAGGACCAGAAGGACCTGACCGCGATCTCAGCAGCCGGCCTGTTTCCCCGGGTAACCACCTGGCTGGGCTTCCGGCGGGACGCCGTACTGCGCCGTTATATGGTGGAGTTCGTGACGCTCTTCGCGCCCCATCTCACGCCGCAACTCACCCGCCAAGCTGCCCAGTTGCCAAACCAGGCGGAGGTCGACGCGTTGTTCGACGAGGAGGCGCTGCCTCTGCGGGTGGGCTGCGAGGATGGGCAGGAGCCCGTGTAGGAGCGCCCGTAGGAGCGCCCGTAGGAGCGCCTTTAGGCGCGATCCATATCGATTCGCGCCTAAAGGCGCTCCTACGGGCGCTCTACAGGCCCGACAAATCGATGTCGTGGAGGCCGCACTCGCGCTTCAGGCCGAAGAAGCGGGTTTCTTCTTCCGTCTTCACCGCATGGAGGGGCTTCGTGGTGTGCACGTCGCCCACCGAGACATAACCCTGTTCCCAGAGCGGGTGGTAGGGCAGATCATTCTGTTTCAGGTAGCGGAATACATCCCTGTCGGTCCAGTCGGCGATCGGATGGATTTTCCACCGCTCGCTGCCGACGACACCCTGCGCATTGACGTGGGCATTCAGGAAGGGCACCGCCGCCCGGCTTGAAGACTGGGACCGGCGCAAGCCGGCAAACCAGCTGCTCACATTGAGTTCCCGCAGGGCGCCCTCCATGGGCTCCACTTTGTTCTCGCGATTGTAGATTTCGATGCCAGCGAGACCCTGCTGCCAGCGCTTGCCGTAACGGGCTTCCTGCCAGGCCGGACTCCGGGGATTCCGATAGGTCTTCAGGTTCAGGTTGAGGCGCTGGGACAGGGTATCGACAAATTGGTAGGTTTCCGGAAACAGGTAGCCCGTGTCGATGAAGATGACGGGAATGTTCGGCCGGTGCCGGGTGACCAGGTGCAACAGGACCGCCGCCTGGATGCCGAAGCTGGAAGTCAGGACATGCTCGCCGGGCAGGTGCTCGAGAGCCCAGGCCACCCGGTCGGAGGCTGACAGGCCTGCGAACAGCTTGTTACCGTAAGCCACCGCGTGCTCGCGGGTCTCAGTCTCGTCAAACAGCACCGTCGGGCTATTGAGCACGCTGGTGTCGATGTCGGATAGAACCAGGCTGGCGGCTGCGGACACGGGGGATTCCTTTTCGGCTTGAAAGCCAAACTAACTGCCCCGGCCCCGCCAGGGAACGACGGTGTTGTTATCCATGTATAACCTACCCGTATAACAACGCCGTAGAGCGGTGCAGTAGGCCAAACCCGGTACCTTTGACCGGGACCACTGGGCTACAATTTCCCGTCCCGAGGCCATCGGCCGACGGTGACGCCCTGCCGGACAACCACCCACAAACCTATAAGGGTCCTGACGTTGGAGACTCTCCGCCTCGTTTATCACACCGCCAAGGTGCGGCTGGGCTTTCTCATCATGGCCTGTGCCATGGCGGGGCTTGCGGTCAGTCCGTCGGTCACCCCGGGCGGTGAGTTGTCCCCGTGGCAGGTACTGGTCCTGGGTTGTGCGACCCTCCTGTCGTCTGCCGCAGCCGGGGCCTTCAACCAGCTGTGGGAGAGGGATCTGGATCGGGACATGCAGCGCACGCGGGAGCGGCCCTTCGTGACCGGGCGTTTTGCGGCTAGCGGCGCCTGGCACGCGGGGATCGCTCTGGTCCTGCTGATCTCCGTGGCGGCTGCTGCCCTGGCGACGAACCTGACTGCGGCGCTCTATATTTTCCTCGGCGCCTTCACCTATGGCGTGGTCTATACCGTCTGGCTGAAGCGCCGGACCTGGCTCAACATCGTGATCGGTGGCTTGGCAGGGAGCTTTGCCGTCATGGCGGGCGCGGCCGCCGTCGGCGCCGAACTCGAACCAGCGCCGCTCATTCTGGCGGTGGTGCTGTTCCTGTGGACGCCGCCCCACTTCTGGGCGCTGGCCTTTGCCTGCAAGAAGGACTACGCCGCCGCTGGCGTGCCCATGTTGCCGGTAGTGGTCGGCGACAGCCTGTCCACCCGGACGATACTCGGCCACGCGATCGCCGTGGTGGCCCTCTCAGTAGTGCCCTTCTGGTATGGCATGAGCTGGATCTACCTGAGCTGCGCTGTGGTGGGCGGCGGGTATTTTCTGCTGGCCAGCCTGCGGCTGGTGCTCCAGCCGACGGTACCCCAGGCCTGGCGGACCTTTGCCGCGTCCATCGTTCAGCTCGGCCTGCTCCTGACCGGCGCGATCTTCGACAATCTGCTCCTGGCGTGAACGCCGGTCGGTGCGCCCGTAGGAGCGCCTTCAGGCGCGATTAATAGTGATCGCGCCTGAAGGCGCTCCTACGGGCGCTTACGTCTGCTCGCAGACCAGGATCTGCCGGGCGGTGATCGACCCGATCAGCAGCTTCTTGCCGTAGGTCACACCCACGCTGCCGGCCGGGATCTGCTCGCCGGCATTCAGATAAATCTCGTCGACGGCCGCCCCGCCGTTGCTGTCCGGGACGACCCGCAGCACCTGGGTTGGCGCCGGCGAGCCGTTGATGAAGTGCTGGATCAGCTTGAGCGTGTTCGCATGGCCGGTGACCCAGAGGCTGCCGTCGGCGGCCACATCCACGTTGTCGGGGGAGGTCGGCAGCGGGATGCGGGCTTTCTCCGTCACGGACCCGTCCGCCGGGTTGCGCTCCAGGACCCGCAGGCGCTGGGCTGAGGTCTCGGAGACGTAGAGCGTGCCGCCGTCCGCCGAGACGTTGATGCCGCCACCCGAGGCGATATCGTCCCGGACGACCCGCGCGGTCGTGCCGTCGAAGTAGGTGAGGGGTGAGGCCCCAATGCCCACTTGCTGCAGGCCTGCAGCGAGCCCGCCTTTCAGCACCTTGTCATTGGCCACGTAGAACTGCCGGGGGCCGACGGCGGCCATATCGTTCGGCGAATTGAAGAGGGGGCTTGCGAAGGTCTCCCGGTGCCGGAACTGCCCCGGCTGGACCTCGTCGAACACTTCGACCTGCTCCGGCTCAGTACCCCGGTTAAGTGGGTGGTTGATCACGAACAGGCTGCGCTTGCCGGCCGGGTCGATGTACAGGCTAAGGCCGTGGGTTCGGAGATGGGCGGGCTTGTCGAGCAGCGCATCCTCGAGCGCCAGCGGGCTGCGGTTGAGATCGAGCCGCATGATGGTCCCCTGCACCGAGCCGGGGGCCTTGCCTTCCCCGTTGATGAGCCCCTGGCGATCCAGGTAGGAGATGTACACCAGGCCCCGCTCCCGGTCGACGGTCATGTCTTCTGCGCTGGCGTCGAGGGGTAGCGTCTCGCAGGTGCCGGCAAAGTGGGGCTCGATGGGACGGAAGGCGCCCCCGCGGTTCAGGACATAGGCCGTGCCGAGGCCCGCGACCAGCACGAGTACACCAATGATCTTGAGGAGCAGCTTGATGAAGCGCATGGGAGGTCCTTGCGGCTAAAAACCGTTGAAAACGGCAAAAAGGTAACGGACCTTAGTTTCTTTGGTTGTTGCGGGTCAACCACCGGGCGAATCACCAGACGGATAGATCCGCACTGCCCCTAGTCTGGGGGACTGCTCCTTGCCACACTCGGCGTCCGGGGCTGACCCGGGCCGGAAGCATCAGAACATGGCTGCACCCATCATTCAGGGGTCCGCGGATTCCAGCTCGAATCCGGCGAGCGAGGTGGGCCTGTATCGCGTCGGCCCCATCGTCATGCGTGAGGGCGTCACGCGCAAGCACCTCTGGACCCTGTTCTTCGTCTCGTTCTTCAGCATCGCCATGATGAACTCCGTGGGCATCATGCAGGCCTACCTGTTCAACGAGATCCTGAAGATTCCGCCCAACGAGCAGGGATCTTTAACCGGGACCCTGCTGGTAGTGCAGGAACTGGTCGTTATCCTGCTGGTGGGTGTGGCCGGCGCCCTCTCGGACCGGGTGGGGCGGCCGCCCATCTTTGCCACGGGCTTCCTGCTGCTTGCCCTCGGCTACTGCCTGTACCCGCTGGCCAGCGGCGACCTCGAGACGGTCCGCTGGGAACTGATCTTTTTCCGGCTCTTCATCGCGTCCGGCGTGGCCTGTGTCAACGTGATGTTGTCGTCGGTGGCCAACGACTATCCCGTGGACCGGACCCGGGCCAAGACGATCGCCGCCGTCTTCATCTTCAACGGAGTGGGGATCGCCAGTCTGCCCCGGCTGGTCGGCGGGCTGCCCCAGATGTTCATCGAGCGCGGTATCGACCCGGTCTGGGCAGGGCGCTATGCCTACTGGTTTCTGGCGGGAATCTGCGTGATGCTCGCCCTGGTCCTGCTGTGGGGCCTCAAGCCGGGTGCGATGACCAGGTCCGTCCAGCGCGAGCCGCTGCTGGCCACGCTCAAGGTGGGGCTGGCCGCAGGCCGCATGCCGCGGGTCGCCCTGGGTTACGCCGCGGCCTTCGTGTCCCGCGCCGATCTCGCCGTCGTCAGCCAGTTTCTTACCCTGTGGCTGGTGCAGGAAGGCATGGCGCAGGGCATGACGCCGGCGGAGGCCACGGTGAAGGCCACGTTCTTCTATATCGTCATCCAGGCGTTTGCGCTGCCCTGGGCGGTGGTCTTCGGTATCCTGCTGGACAAGATCGACCGGGTGAAGGGTTTGATGATCGGCATGGGCGTGGCCTTTGTGGGCTACGCCTCCCTGGGCATGCTTGAGAACCCACTGAGTAACGGTATGTATATCGCCGCTGCCTTCGTCGGGGCGGGCGAAATGTCGTCCAACATTTCGGCCACCTCCCTGATCGGCAAGGAGGCGCCGGAACGGGGTCGCGGGGCGGTCCTGGGACTCTTCAGTCTCTTCGGGGCTCTGGGCATCATGGTCGTCGGCATTATCGGCGGCTGGCTCTTCGACAACTGGAAGCCCGTGGGGCCGTTCCTCTACATGGCCGGTTCCAACGCCTTCATGGTCCTGTTAGCCCTGGTCGTTTTTTTCGCTACCCGCAGGGCCACCGCTGCCGCCGCCTTGAAAGCGGCAGCCACTGCGCCTTGATATCATCAGATTCCTGTCAACTCACTTCGAGGGCTCACCGATGGAGACTACGCGCCGGGATCTGCTGACCAACTTCGCCACCGTCGGCCCTCTCGGGGCGCTGTCCCTGGGGCTGATGCAGTCCGGGCAGGCCCTGGGCGCGGCTCATGACAATGCGCCGAGGGCCAGTGCGCCGAATCCCAGCGCGCCGAATCCCTACCTGACGAGCCGCTATGGCAAGGGTCCCGCGCTCGAAGGTCCGTACCTCGACCTGCGCACGGGCAAGGGCAACAAGCTCGCCTATGCCCGCATCCAGGGCGACCTGGATCCCACCAAGCAGAAGTACTTCTGGTTCAAGGGCTATGTGTCTGGCGTCCGTCCGGGCAAGCGCATTGATGACCTCTGCGGTGCCGAGGGCTTCGGCGCGATCCGCCTCATTCCCCAGCCCGATGGCACCATCCAGCGCCTGTGTCGCGAAGTCATCATGTACACCGACCTGCGCAGCGGTGAAGTGCTCCAGGAGTGGAAGAATCCGTACCTGAACGAGACCGTGAAGGTTGTCCATGTGGACAACGACCCGTTCAACTACATGATCGAGGACTTCTTTCCGACCCCGCCGAAGTTCGGCGGCCTGAACAACGAAGCGCCGCCGCCCCGGGTGCCGTTCATTCTTCCGTGGAGCCAGAACGAAGCCTGGCTGGAGATGGAGATTCATATTCACCTCGCGTACCCGAGTGCGCTGCAGCCGGACAAGTGGCCCCGGGAATCCGCCGGGCCCATCGCCCAGGTCTCCGAGTTCTTCGCCCACCACGTCCGGGCCGAAGACCTGCAGAACGAGAAGCTGACCACCGTGGACTACCGGGGCACCTGGAACCGGATCACGCCCTGGTTACCCTGGATGCTGATGGGCCAGATGCCCGGCCAGGCCCAGTACAACTGCTTCATGGGCAATACCGACAATCTGGAGCAGGTGCTCCACCGGCCGGTGATGGACTACGCGGAGAAAAACTACAAGAAGTACTTCACGGCGCCGGAGAAATACACTGCCGAGCGCAGCCTCTCGAGCCTGGAGTACTACGCGGAACAGCAGAAGCCCCAGCCGCCCAAGCCCGCCCCGACCCATGAAGTTTTGATAGACTCATTGTGCGATTGTTTTGGGTGCATCG
>JBBQJK010000115.1:0-6842 GCA_038325835.1 Gammaproteobacteria bacterium | reverse complement strand
GCCACGGCTCCAGGATGCCGGTCATCCGCTCGCGAAACTGCTCCATGGGCAGGGGAAGGTACTCGACCTTCTCACCCAGCACCGCCGAGAACCGGTCTGCCACCTCATGGAAGGTCAGCACCTCCGGACCCGTAATCGCATAGCTCTGCCCGGCATGGCCTGTGCCGGTCAGGACCTCAGCACACACCGCGCCAATATCCCGAACGTCCGCCATACCGGTGGTGCCGTTGCCCATCGGCAGGGAGAACCGGCGGTTCGCCTTGATACCCGCAGCACTGGCGAGCAGGTTCTGCATGAAGAAGTTCGGCTTGACCATGGTCCAGGCCAGGCCCGAGGCGCGTATGTACTCTTCCACGGCCCAGTGAGCGCGGGGAATCGGCGTCTCCGCGTGGGGGACCGCTTCCATCGAGGACATCTTCACCAGGTGTTTGACCCCGGCAGCAACCGCCAGATCGGTGAACTGTTTTTCCTGCTCCAGCTGACGCTGGCCGTTGGGCAACGTTAAAAAGGCTTTTTCAGCACCCTGCAGCGCACGCCTGACCGTGTCGGCATCGGCCACGTCACCCACCACGAGCTCCACGCCGGCGGCCTGCAGATCCGCTGACTTCGCCGGGTCCCGGACCAACGCCCGCAAGCGGGCGCCCTTCTGCAGCAGTTGCTTCGCCGTCTCGCCACCGGTCTTGCCGGTGACACCCGTCAGCAGGATCATCGTGTTCTCCAGAACCGGCGCTACGCCGTGGCCGCGAGGGCCATCACCCCCAGATAGAGGCTGTCAGCCCCGAGCGTGAACTGCAGTCCTGCCTGGCCCGCTGAGCCCGACTGCACTTCCACCGCGTACTGACCGCTGTTCTTTCCGAGCTTGTCGAACTTGAACTCGCCGAAGGTATCCGTCGTTGTCCGGGCCACTTCGCGGCCCTGGTGGGTCAGAACGACTGCCGCGCCCTCGGCGCACTCCTCGACGCCCTGCACGTGGCCCACCACAGTGCCACCGACGAAACAGCTCGTCATCAGGTGCAGGTTCTTGTAGTAGACGCGGGGCCTGGTGCCAAGCTCCGGCCGCAGGACTTCCAGGCTCTCCGCCGCCTGGATGCGCTGCATTTCCTGATCGTCAACCTTGACCGCCCGGAACACATCGGTCGGACAGCTTTCCTCGGCTCGGGTTTTCGCCCAACCGGCATCCAGCAGATGCGCATCGAAAATCCAGGCCTGGGGCAGCTGCAGCTCCTCATTCCAGGAGACGGCACCGTAGGGGCAGGCCTCCACAATCGCCTTCTGCCCTTTGGCCTTGACCGGATCGATGATCACGATGCCGTCCGCGCGCTTTTTGACGGCGCCATTCTTCGCAGCCTTCATGCAGGGCGCGTCATCGCAGTGATTACACATCACGGGCATGAAGTGCGCTTCGACAAGGGGATAGCGGCCGCGCTCCTGGCGCTCGATCTCCAGCCAGTTATGCCCCTGGGGCGGCTGGGGCGCTGCGTAACCGGGGAAGTCGTTACCGATGTGCTCATCCTTGTTGGCCAGGAAGCAGATACGACAGTTATCGCAGCGGGCCACATCGATGATCATGTTCCATCTCGCGGTCATCAGGCTGCCTCCGCCGGCTTCCACGTGTCCACGCCGGTCCACTTCTCGAACTGGATCAGCGTGGTGTTCGGCTGGATGCCGTGGCTTTTAGGCGTAATCGTCTTGCTGGTGCTCAGCACATTGATACAGCCGCCAAGATCGGTCGACCTGCCGGGCTCACCGGCCGGGCGGTACTCGGCCGACGCCGTCGAGGCGCTGACGACGCCCGGTCGGAGCCGCTCCGTGACCTGGGCCGCACAGACGACGGAGCCCCGGACATTCCATAGCCGGATGAGGTCGTCGTCCCTGACCCCCCGCGCCTCCGCGTCCGCCCGGCTGATCCGGGCCACGAGGTAGTAATGGCCATCCACCTTAATGCGATGCTCCCGGATGTCGCGCAGCGAGCTGCCCTCATCGTCACCCATCAGATGGAACGGGTACCGGGAGTGTGGCGACAACAATTGCAACGGAAACCCCGCCAAGGCAGCGTCCTTCTTCGCGTCCTCGTAGGTCGGCATATACCGGTTCACCTGGGGCCGCTCCGGATCATCGAACCGGCCCAGGGTTTCGGGCACGAACTCGTACTTGCCCGATGGGGTCTGCAACCCGCCGCCGAAGTCCGCCACATAGTCTGACGGCAGCGGATAAGGCTCGGGCACGTCCTTTTTTCGCCCCTCGTAGAACCACTTGTAGGCGGTAGGCGCCCGGGACGCCTCCGGTTCCGCAGGCACGACAAAGTAGCCCTTCTTCAGGAACTGGCGCCAGGAAATGTGCTTGGAGACGTCGGAGGAATCGAAGACCCGCTTGCACCAGTCGAGCTCGGTGTTGCCACCCTCGGAATACACCGCTCCCATATCCAGCTTTTCCGCTACCGCCAGGAAGATGTCGTAATCGGACCTGGACTCGCCGAGAGGCTCGATGGCCTTGTGCTGCATGTTGATCACGCGGTGATTGCACATGGCGTACATGTGATGCACGTAACCTGCACCCACGTTCAGTTCTTCGCTGATGTCCCAGCGCTCAAACACCGTGCACGCGGGGAGGATCACATCCGAGAACCGCGTCTCACCCTCGTTCCACACGGACTGGTTGACGACGAATTTCAGGTTTTCATGCTGGTACATGCGCACCCAGCGATTCGAGTTGACCATGGTGCCGAAAGACGCGCTGCCATACTTGTAGAGCATCTCCACCCGCACGTGCCCGGGTGACGGATAACCAAAGGGGAAGAACTGGCCCTGCACCGAATCCACAGCAGTCAGGTAACCCATCGCCCTGCCGTTCATGATCGCCTCGGGCAGATGTATGCGCGGAATCGCCTGTCTGACCGAACTCATCGTCACGATGTGGGGCATGCGCTGATAGTTATTGGCGGCGTTGGCACTGTAGGCCAGATCGCCGGACATGCTGCCTTCGGCGTAGCCCGGGAAATAGAAGTTGAAGTCGAGCGGCGTGCCAAACTGCAGGTTGCCGAAGTTGGAGCCGGGCCTGCCCAGGCCCTGCATCGCGCCCAGGATGGTCATCATGCGGGCCCACTGCACGCCCATCGGCCCGCGACAGGCCCCGCCGACGCCGCTGCCCCAGCCGCCGGCACCGAGGTAGGTCTTCTTGCGGCCCCATTCCCTGGCCAGGGCGCGCACGTCCCGCGCCGGCACGCCCGTTTCCGCCTCCTGCCACTCGGGCGTCTTGGGCGTACCGTCGGTCTCCCCGAGAACGTAGGCCTTCCACTCCTCGAAGCCCGTGGTGCGCTTCGCGACGAATTCCCGGTCGTAGAGGTTCTCGGTGATCCAGACATGACACAGCGCCTGGGCGAACGCCGCATCAGTCCCCGGCTTTGGCGAGATCCACTTGCCGCCGAGATGGGCTGCCGTGTGGTTCATGTAAGGGTCGATGTGCACCATCTTGATGCCCAGTTCTTTCGCCCAGGCACGGCGGCGCGTGCCGTCGAAGCCATAGGACGCATCCGGATCACTGGACCAGAAGACGATCATTTCTGCCTCTTTAAGGCAGTCCTCAACCGTACCGTAGGGCTCCGCGGCGCCCAGGCGCATGCTGTTGCCCCAGTGGTGCGTCGCGCCCCAGAACCAGCCTTCCCAGCTGTCCGGGTTGTGCACCAGCTTGGTCACGCCAACCAGGTTCCAGAAGCGGTTGAAGGCACTCAGGTAATGGCCCAGGTTGCCCCACTGATGGTGCGAACCATTGGCGACCGCGATCGCGCCGGGACCCACCGACTTGCAGCGCTTGATCTCCCCGGAAACGATCTCCAGGGCTTCTTCCCAGCTGATCCGCACGAATTCTGATTTGCCCCGATTCTGGATGTTGCGCTCACCATGGGGATCGAAATCCACGCGCTTCATCGGGTAAAGGATGCGCTCCTTCGAATACACCATGGACTTCTGGCACATCCCGTGGGCGGCCAGCGTGGTTTTACGCGGTGGGGTAAAGGTCTTGCCGCGAGCCGTGATCGACCAGCCCTCCGCGTCGTCGGCAGCGAAATCGATGGGCGTGGTCCGGATGATCTTGCCGTCCTTCACATAGACAAAGAGCGGACCACCATTGGTGCCGTTGGTGTAGCGGGTCACACCATCGCCCATGTCGGTGCCACTCTTCCAGGTCAGGGACTCCAGGCGCATGAGCGAGGACATGAACCACACCGCCAAGTCGTCCCGCCCTTCCATGGACACCTTGAAATTCTTCGCCGCATCGATGCGCTCGAGCTGATCGAAAGGCGGCGTCAGGAAACTCTCCGCGATGGCCTTGTTCTTGAAGACGACGGAGAGATCCGGCTTGGCGTGAATGCCAGCCTGCGAAGTGATCTTGCCGTTCTTCAGCGTAATCCACCGGCCTGCGGGCTGGTCGCGCAGGCGAAACTGGGCAGTGAGGTTCTTTTCCTTCAGGCGGGCCGCGTACGCCGGGTACACCCGGGCCGCCAGCCGCATGGCCTGCGGGATGCCCCAAAGAATGATCGACAGCTTCATGCAAGACTCCTGATACCGGCGCCGAAGGGCCTGATCTTATGATTCCCGGGCCGTCGGGGCTCTGACAATTATCAACGACGGGCCCGGCCCGGACCAGGCCAGACCGGACTTGCCGGCACCCGGTTACACGACCTGGAACAATTCCTGCAGCGCCCCGCTACCCGGGTTGCGGACCAGCATCGAGGCGCACTTGCCGCGACCCGGCAGAGCGATCGTCATGGGTGCCGTGTACACCTCCGCGCCCACAGCCGCGCAGGCCCGGGCAGACTCGTCGATGTTGGCGATCTGAAACGACTGGGCCAGGTAACCGATATTGGGGGCTACCGCAGCGGGCACCAGGTTCGGCACCTCGTAGTTCATGGGGGTCGCGAGGGCGATCTTGCCGTACTCGTGGGCGCCCTGCACGATCACGCTCCGGGTCTCGCAGTGCGCGGGGAGGCACAACGCGCGATTCGTCACCGGTCCCTTCAGCACAGACTCGATGAACAACGACATGCGCAGCGGCCCGTAGTAGAAGCCGATGGCCTTCTCCATATCGAGCACGCCATGGGCAGTCGTCACCACCGCGGTAAACCCGGTTGGGGTGCGCCCGTAGGTGGCAATGAAGGCGAGGATATGCCCGATCACCGTTTTCGGGTCTTCCGTCAGCAACTGAATGAGGTTGATCACCACACCATCCGGCCCGTCGAAA
Organism: Gammaproteobacteria bacterium; assembly: GCA_038325835.1. Taxonomy (GTDB): domain Bacteria; phylum Pseudomonadota; class Gammaproteobacteria; order Steroidobacterales; genus SHZI01. The sequence continues at coordinate 1,607 of JBBQJK010000115.1, read as the reverse complement.
GCGGCTTCGAGGGTCTCACCCACCACCGGACCAAAGTTGTTTCGCGCGGGTTCGCTCCAGAAATTGAAACCCTGGGCCTTGAGCTGCGCAAAATCCTTTTCAATGTCGCTGGCATAGATGTTCAGATTGAACAAACCGGTGGCGCGGCGAATCTCCGGCGGTCGGACCAGCTTGCGCTCCCGCGCCGAAAACTCCATGAGCTGGATGCGGCCGACCGGGTCAGCGCCATGGGCAAGGAAGGCAACCCGGGCCCTGGCTCCCGCCGGGAGGTGCCAGTAGCGCTCGAAATCGGGCCCCTCCCAGGTGCTGCTCTCGACCACCGGCAGGCCCACGGTTCCGGAATAGAATTTGAGCGACGCCTCCAGATCCCGGGCGCCGATTACTACGGCGCTGACAGGCACGCTGGCCGGCACGCTGGCGTTGTTTGCACTGCTGCTCATGATGCGTCTTCTGCCTCAATGGTGGGAGCGGCTTCAGCCGCGACCGTACTTGTTGTCAGGGGAAATGTGCTCACGCCTGAAGTCGCGCCTGAAGTCGCGCCTGAAGGCGCTCCTACAGCGTCATTGGTGATTGTGGCCATCTGCCACTCACAGTCCGCCACCACGAAGTCCCGCACGGCCCCGACCACCCGGGCGTAGAGGGAGCCAGCGGCCAGCTGGTCCGCATTGTCGGCCAGCAGCGGCAACCACGAAGCCACATGCCGCCGGGAAAAGTCTGCCTGGGCGAGCTGAAACGACAAGGCGTCAGCCGCGCTACCCGCCTCCGCCTCGCGAAAGCACAGGTAGTGCATGAACTCGAGTTCGACGGACAGATGATCCGGCTGCCAGGCAAACTTGCCGTCGAGCACGTAGCCAAAGTACTCGTAGAAGCGGACCACCTCCTCCCGGGTTCCCGCGCGCTGACCACTTTGCAGGTCTTCGCGAATCGGGACCGGGGGGCCCTGGCTGCCCACCTCGAACATGCCACTGTACTCGGCGCGCAACCGGGCCAGCTCGGCACCGCTGACCTCGGCGAGCAAGGCATCCAGGTGGCTGGCGTGGGGCACCGCTTCCCCAAGGCCGATACGTCCACGCAAGGCGGCGCGGGGATCCATGTCGTGGGGTGAGGCCACGAGCTCGGAGCAGGCGGCGTAGCAGAGGCAGCGCAGGCCGGCTGTGGCGTCGGCCTGGCGGTCCACCACGCTCCGGCCGGGGATGGCGGGGTCGGGCACCGTCGGGATGTTGGCAGTGATTTGCACAGGCAGGTCCAGTTCAGTGGGGTTCGGCGCAGAGCGGTGTGGTGCTCACAGTCTGGCAAGATACCGTGGTGATCTCCTACGCGGAAGCACTGCACCTCCTGCTGACCCGAATCACCGTGCTTCCTGCCCGGACAGTGGGCCTGGCGGGAGCCTCCGGGGCGGTGACCGCCTCGGCCATTGCAGCCCGGCTGTCCGTGCCGGGCTTTGCGAACGCGGCCATGGACGGCTATGCCCTGCGCGCGGACGCCAGCCGGGCCGCGCGCGTGGGTGCGCCGGTCGAACTGCCTGTGGCCGGGCTGATCGCCGCCGGAGCGCCCGCACCCCGGGTGCAGGGGCCGGACGTCTGGGAGATCCTGACGGGCGCGCCCGT
>JBBQJK010000114.1:0-6843 GCA_038325835.1 Gammaproteobacteria bacterium | reverse complement strand
TCTCCTGGGCGGCTGGCTCGGCGAACACGTGGGCCTGCGCTCCGCCCTGGCTTTTGCCGGGGTGATGGCTCTCCTGTTCGCGATAGTGGCCTGGCGCCAGCCGATCATCCGCAACCTGCGCACGCTGCCCATGGCATCGGGCGCCCATCGGGCGGCGGATGCCCAGCTCGTGCCCGACACCCAGCCCGGAGAATTTCTCCCGTAGGAGCGGCTTTAGCCGCGACCCCGAACACGCAGGAGCGGCTCTAGCCGCGACCGGTGCGTGCGGTCGCGCAGGGATTCGCGCCGGTCGCCGCTCCTACCAGAGGCCTTTGAGTCTCTCGCCGAGTTTCTCGACTTCGACCGGGTCGGCCTGGCTCACGTCCGCGTACTCGGTGAAGCGCTCGGGGATCTTGATGGTGGCGTCGATACCCATCTGCTCGCCCACCGTCGGGAAACCCTGGGGACCCTTGGGAGCTGACGGGTCAAGGATGAAGGCCTGACCGGAGCGGTTGATGATGATGTCGCTATAGGGCTGGACCCGCGTCTGGATGGCCCACTCGATGGAGGAGAGGTCGTAGGGATTGACGTCGGGACCAACGACCACCGCGATCTTCGCCGTGCGCGGCCACCGGCCGGCAGCGCCCCACAGGGCGTGTAACACGTACTTGCCAAACTCAGGGTGGGGCTTGGTGACACCGTCCACACTCAGCTGCACCACGTAGGTCATGTTCGGCGTCACCACGCAGTCTTTCACTTCCGGAATCTTGCGCTGAAGGTCAGAGAGCATCTCCCCTTCAATCGGAATCAGCCCCAGGTAGTTGTGGTCGAAGGGCGGCATCATTTCGATCGTCGCGTACCAGAGCGGGTTCTTCCGGTGGGTAATGGTGGTCACATCGAAGAGCGGGAAGACCTGGTGCTTGTCGTAGTAGCCGACGGAGTTGGAATGCCAGCCGATGATCTGCTGGGGCACGTCCGGCTGAAAGACCCCTTCGATGACGTACTCCGCCGAGGCGGGCACTTCCAGATCCACGGTCTCGCACTTGACGAGCTCGACGGGTGAGCCGCGCAGGCCACCGGCGTAGTCGTACTCGTCGAGGCTGTAGGGAACGCCAGTGGCTGCCGCCATATGGATGGCCGGATCACACTGACAGGCAATGGCGATTTCGAGGGGCTTGCCCAGCCGCTGGGCCTTCGCCAGATGCAGGCCGACGTGATTCATCGGCGGGTTCCAGAACGCGAAGATGGACAGCTGCTTCTTCTGCTCGTGCTCGCTGTAGCTGCCGCCGTGGGGGTGCTGGCAGTTCCAGAGACTGGTGAGGCGATACCAGCCCACATTCCGGATCCCGGTCTCCGGGTCCTTGGTCACAACCACACCACCGCAGATATAGGAGGCGCCCTCCTTGCCCAGCCACACGTGCGGGATCTGCTTGTCGATGGAAATCTTGTCCCGGGGAATTACCACGTCCTTGCAGGGCGCCTTCGCGCGGTCAACCATGACCGGCTTGTGCCAGGTGCTGCGGTCCGCAAGGATCGCCGCGTGCTTCAGCTTGGCCTCGATGGGGTCTCTGGTGTCGATCGTGAGCGCGGTGCGTTCCCGGGTGCCGAACGGATTGAAGATCACGGGGACGCCCGGGGTGTTGTAGCCCACCAGGTTCTCCAGAATCAGGCCCGGGCCGCTGGTCTGGGCGAGCAGGCGCATGAGGGTCTGAAGTTCGTTGCTGCCGTGGGCAACGTTGATCGGCGCCTTGACGTGCTTCAGCTGCCCCATGTTGTCGAGTTTCCCAAGAAACTCGCGCATATCCTTAAAGGCCATCGAATCCTGCTCCCGTGTTCTTGCCGCTGGTTTTGAACGCCGCAAACCATAGCATGGGAAAATGGGGACATGCCTCATTTCCAGGGGCGTGAGCAACGGGAGGGTCGCACTGATCACAGGGCCCCTGGAAATGAGGCATGTCCCCATTTTTCCGGACTTTGCAGTAGGCTAGCCAACCCCAATCCCCCGCTGATCAGGAAAACGCCCCATGCCCGCCTCAAACAAGAAAGTCGCCATCGTCACCGGGTCCGCCACTGGCGTTGGCGCCGCCGCCGCGATCCTGCTGGCCGAGCATGGCTGCAACGTGGTAATCAACTACACCCGCAGCAAGACGGAGGCCGAGGAAACGGGGGCGACCTGTCGGGCCAAGGGGGCCGAGACGATCGTCTTCCAGGCCGACGTGTCGGACGACGATGCCTGCCAGGCCATGGTCAAGGCGGCGGGCGACCAGTGGGGCCGCATCGACTACCTGATCAATAACGCCGCGCGGACCAAGTTCAATCCCTACAAGAAGCTCGATGGGGTCAGCAAGCAGGACTTCCTCGATATCTATGCCGTCAACGTGGTCGGCGCCTACCAGATGGTGCGGGCCGTGACCCCCTGGATGAAAAAGCAGGGCCACGGCTCCATCGTGAACGACTCCTCCATCGGCGGCGTCACCGGCATCGGCTCTTCCATTCCCTACGCCGCGTCGAAGGCGGCGCTGAACCTGATGACGAAGTCCCTGGCCCACGTGCTGGCGCCGGAGATCAATATCAACACGGTGGCGCCGGGCATGATCCAGACCCGCTGGCTGAGAGGCGGCATGGGCGACGAGCAGTACGAGGCGATGATCAAGACCCAGGGCGCGCTGCTGCCGCTGAAGAAAGTGGCGACGGCGGAAGACATCGCCGCTGTGCTGGTGTGGTTCCTCGAGTCCGCCCACCTGATCACCGGCGAAACGCTGATTGTGGACAGCGGCATTCACATCGGCACACTGCCGAATTACTCCAGTGGGGATGCGTATTGAAAGGGCGCCGTCCTCAAGGAACCCTTCAAGGACCGGTCGCGCCTCAAGGCGCTCCTACAGGGGGAGCGGCGTTTCCCACTTCCAGCCGAAGCCCCTGGTGCTGTCAATCAGGCGGATCCAAGTGGGCGTGAGGCGCCAGAAGGGTGCCTTCTGCAGCCGTCCTGCGATCACTTTCTCGTTGTCGTCCCGGGGCCGGTCGAAAAGGCGGCGCACGTCGGGGAACTTGTCGAGATAGGCGTCCAGCGCCTTGAGGCGGCCTTCGCCTTCCAGGACAAGCGCGCGGCCTTCGATCTGCAGGCCGATCACTTCACCCCAGGTCGCCACGTCGTGGTTGATCGCCCCGGTCACGTGGGCGTCGTGGTGCATTTCCCGGCCATGCCTCGTCTTGAGATCGGAGACGAAGTAGAGATTGAGTTCCGCGTCGCTGGCGTAGAACACAGTGGCGGCCCAGGACCGGCCGTCAGCGGCAGTGGCCAGCGTGATCGTGCTGTGCGCCGCCAGCAGTTCACGAATCCGGGGCAGATGAGTGTCACGCACTTCGTCTCCCTAGCGCTTGCGGATCTTGCGGGCGGACTCCCGCCCGCCCTTCCAGCGTTTTACCAGGCCGCTCTCGATATCGAAGAGATCGAGAACCCGGCCCACATTGTGATTCAGCAGGTCGTCGATGGTCTGGGGATCGTTGTAGAAGCCTGGCATGGGCGGCGCGATGATCGCCCCCATTTCTGCGGCCTGGAGCAGCAGGCGACAGTGGCCCACATGGAGGGGCGTTTCCCGGGGCATCAGCACGAGCTTGCGCTGCTCTTTCAGAATCACGTCGGCGGCGCGGACGATCAGCGTGTCGGCGTAGGAGCTCACGATGCCTGACAGCGTCTTCATCGAACAGGGCGCGACAATCATCCCGCCGGTCTTGAATGAGCCACTCGCCACCGTCGCCGCCAGGTTCTGGTCGCTGTGCACTTCATGGGCCAGGGCCTCCACGTCCTTGACAGCCCAGTCAGTCTCCAGAGAGATATTGAGCTTCCCCCCATTGCTGATGACGAGATGGACCTCCGCGTCGGGCACCTCCCGCAGGGCCTCCAGCAGGCGTATGCCGTAGATGGCACCGCTGGCACCCGTAATCGCGACGATGAGCCGCATGGCAACTCCTGAAGGGAAGGTCGGTGGCATGATACTGGTCGGACTCAGGAGGCACCAGTTGAAGCGCGTCTACTCCTCGGCCTCCCTGTGGGAAGCCCGCGAAATTCTTGCCCTGCTCCAGCAGCAGCGGATCGACGCCACGTTACTTAACGAGAACACGGCCGGCATGCCCGGCGTCCTGCCCTTCAATGCCGGCATGACGGTCGACGCGGAAGTCTGGGTTCTGGACAGCGAACTGGCAGACCAATGCGCACGCCTGATTGCGGAGTTTCAGGCCGCTGCTGCGCCTCAGGGGCTGGACAGTGACGCGACCTGGCATTGCGCCACCTGCCGGGAAGACAGTCCCGCCGGCTTTGAGTGGTGCTGGGCTTGCGGCCGGTCGCGGAGCCCGGGCTAGCCGACGCGCCGCAACGCTGCCGTTGCGCCGACGGTAAGCAGCCCGCCACGCTGCACGCGACAAGTCACGCCGCCACGCCAGTCGTCGGTGAGCGCAAGCCTGAGGCCCGCGGCGGCGGCGTCCATCCGCTCGCAGGGGTCCAGCTCGCCGGTCACCAGCAGTTCGATGTCGTCGCCGAGACGCAGAACCCCACCGCTCGAGGCGCGCAGATCCAGGCCATCGACCAGCAGGTTGGCCCGGCGCGCCAGCCAGGGCAGGTCAGTCACGGCCAGCGCGCAGGCTTCGAACCAGGCCTGGGCGGAGAGGACCGTGATCTGCCGCTGGCCGGGCCGGCCCCGCGTGTCGCCGGCCACGCCGGCGGCCCTGGAGACCTCTACCTGATCAAGCGCCAGCATGGGTCCGCGTTTGACGGTGCGGCGGGCGATGCCGAGGACGGTGCCCCGGTGGTCACTCAGTGGGCCTGGCATGGGATGACCGTGGTGAGGAGTAAGCGATAGCCCTATATTGTGCTGCGCACCTGCTGGATGTCATCCCCCGCCATGCGTCGCCCCTGCCTCACCGCCTTGCTGCTGTGTCACCTGCTCGCCCCGACCAGTGGGTCGGCCAGTGCGTCGGGCAGCGCCGACGTGCGGACGCTGACCATTACCGAGGGCACCAACTTCGCCGTGACGGTCGGCCCGGACGAGACGACCGTCGTGGATGTGCAGGGCGCGCTCTGGAAACTGCCGGGAACGCCCCTGACGGACGGTTTCGGTGACGACCGCCTCCCGCGCTTCAGCCCGGACGGACAGCAACTGGTCTTTCAGTCATTCCGGACGGGCGACTTTGATCTCTGGCAGATGCCGGCCGGGGGCGGTCCGCCCAAGGCGTTGACCGCAGGACCGGACGATGATCGCGAACCCGTCTGGTTTCCTGACGGCAGGCGGATCGCCTTTACGTCGGATCGCAACGGGAACCTCGACGTCTGGCAGCTGGAGCTCGCGACGGGGCAACTGACGACGCTGACCAGTGATCCGGCGGATGACTACTGGCCAGCGGTGGCGCCCGACGGCAGCCAGCTCGCTTTTGTGTCTGACCGGAGCGGCCCGACGGGCGTTTACGTCCAGTCTCTGGGGCCGGATGCGGGACCGGCAACGCTGCTGGTCAGTGGCAAAGCCGGCCGCGCCTTCGCGCCAGCCTGGTCAGCAGATGGCCGCTCGCTGGCCTACCTCCGGACGGTCGGGCAGATCGGCTTTCCCGCCATTGCCCGGCACGAGGTGGTCGTCCTGGAGATCGCGACCGGGAGCACCCGGGTAGTCTCCACCGTCGGTGACGACGTGTTCCCGTTGCCCCCGGCGTGGCTGCCGGGCGGCGGCATCGCCTGGACGGCCAATGGCGCCATCCAGCGCTGGCACCCGGACAGCGGCACCCGGACCCAACCCTTTGCGCTGGCGCTGCCGGTCACGACGCCGGCCTATCGGCAAAAGCGCTTCCAGCCGCCGGAGAAGCGGCAAGCCGCCCTCGGCATTGTGGAGCCTGTCGCCGCACCCGACGGCGGCGTGGTCTTTGCCGCGCTCGGTGACCTCTGGTGGCGTACGGTTGCGGGAGAGCTTCGGCAACTGACTGCTGATGCCTTCGTCGAACGGGACCCCGCCTTCGCGCCGGACCAGCGCTCACTCGCCTTCATCAGCGACCGGGGCGGCAGCATGCAGGTCTGGCTCCGGGACCTGGCCACCGGCGTTGACCGGCAGGTCACGCGCATGCCGCGCGGGGTGCGCTACCCGACTTTTGCGCCGGATGGCTCGTCCGTCGCGTTTCAGCAGGCCGGGCCGCGGGGTAATCAGGACTTCACGCTGCACCAACTCGACCTGGCGAGCACCCGGGTCACACCCGTCCGGGCGCCGCCGCTCTGGCCGGGGCGCATGGGTTTCAGCACGGACGGCACTCACCTGCTGGTGGCTGGGCTCACCAGCCGGTCGGCGCGCTTTCGCGAGGGCCGGAATGTGCTTCGGGCCATCCACCTGCAGACCGGGGTGGCGACCATCATCGATCTGCCGCCGGGCCTGACCACAGACACGGGTCCGGTGCTGTCGCCCGACGGGCGCACGGCGGCGCTGCTGATTGAGGGTGAACTGTGGCTGCTGCCGCTGCAGGCGGACGGCACGGCAGCCGGACCTCCCCGGCGGCGCCTGACGGGCCTGGTGGACTACCCCTCCTTCAGTGCAGACAGCCTCAGCCTGACCTACCTGGCCACCGGCGGGCTACGCCGTATCGCTGCGCTCCGCGGCCGCCCCCGTGCCCTGCCCGTCACCCTCAGCTGGACCCCCGCAACGGGCGCCGGCCACGTGCTGATTCGCGCGGGAAGGCTCTTCGACGGCAGGGGCCCGGACTACCGGCTAAACGTGGATATCCTTATCGACGGCCACCGCATCACCGAGGTTGGCCCCGACCTCGAGGCGCCAGCCGGCGCCCGGGTGATCGACGCACGGCGCGCCACCGTTCTGCCGGGGCTCATCGACAATCACG
>JBBQJK010000113.1:0-6871 GCA_038325835.1 Gammaproteobacteria bacterium | reverse complement strand
GCCTGAAGGGCGATCAGAGCGAAAAGCGGTGACAGGTCGAGGCCACCGATCGGCGGAATCAGGCGCCGGAATGGCGTCAGGACCGGTTCCACGACCGCCGCCACGATGGCCCCTGCAGGGTTGTGACCGCCCGGGCTCACCCAGCTCAGGACCACGTAGATGATGATCGACCAGGTAAACACGCTCAGTCCGAGTTTGATGATGGTCAGCGCCGCGAGCGCCAGGATCTGCCAGAGGGCCGGCTCACCGACGCAACCGAGGCGGACGAGGAGCGCCGTACCTGCCAGTTGCAGACCGACGAGGGCGACCAGCGTGGCCGTATCCAGTCGACCCATGGAAGGCAGGACGCGCCGCAGTGGGACCACGAGGGGGTTGGTGACGCGAAGGATGAACTGCACCAGCGGATTGCGCTTGTCCACCGTTGCCCACTGCAGCAGCAGGCGGAGGGCGAACGTCAGCACGTAGAGGTCGAACAGCGTGCGCAGGATAAAGACAAGAGGGTTCTGCATGGTCCCTAGGTTCCCGGTGGCGACCGCCCAAGCTCAGCTGACCGGTCCCTGGCGGCGGTGAGGGCCTCAAGGACGATGGCGTCCAGACTCGCGGCCGCGAAGACCCGCAGGGCAGCCGCCGTGGTGCCGCCTGGCGAGGTTACGGCGGCACGGAGGGCGGCCGGCTCGGCCCTCGTCTCGATGACCACCCGCGCGGCCCCGAGGGCGGTTTCCCGGGTGAGTGCTGCGGCCAGCTCCGGCGACAAGCCCAGGTCGATGGCGGCGCGTTCCATGTGCTCCATCAGGAGGTAGAAGTAGGCAGGCCCGCTGCCGGAAACGGCGGTCACGGCGTCCATCAGCGTTTCGTCCTGCAGCCATACCGCCTGGCCGGTCGCTGCGGCGATGTACTGGGCTATCTCCCGCTCCCGGTCCCCAACGGTGGTTGATGCCGCGAGGCCGGAAATCCCGGCACCGATCGTGGCGGGCTGGTTCGGCATGATCCGGACGAGGGGCGTATCCGGTCCGAACCAGTGGCGCAGTGAACCCAGGGTAATGCCGGCGGCCACCGACAGGATGAGCTGCCCCCGGGGTCGCGCGCCACTCGCCAGCTGGCGGGCGACACTGGCCATCAGCTGGGGCTTTACGGCAAGGACCAGGACGTCCGCGCTTTCCGCCACTTCCCTGTTATCGCCATGAATGCCCACGCCGGCATGCAGGGCACCCACCTGCTCGAGCTGGGCAGGGTCCGGGTCGGCGACTTGCAGGCGGATGGCCGGGTGGCCCGCCCGCAGCAGCCCCCGCACCAGGGACCGGGACATGTTGCCGGCGCCGATCAGGCCAATAGTCAGGTTTTCAAAACTCATTGCCGTGCGCCAAACAATGCCGTACCGATGCGCACCATCGTACTGCCTTCCTCAATGGCGATCTCAAAATCATCGGACATGCCCATGGACAGGGTATCGAGAGAGTGACCCCGGGCGTTCAACTGGTCGAACAGTGTGTGGGCCGCGCGGTACTCCTCACGCAGCGTCCCGGTATCGAGTCCGGCCCGGGGCAGCAGCATGAGGCCGCGCAGTCTGAGGCGGGGGAGGGTGACAACAAGGTCAGCCAGGGAACCAACCTCATCCCGGGGGCAGCCGGCCCTCCCGGCCTCACTGGCCGCCCCGGCCGGGCTGGGGGCCAGCTGGATGCACACCTGCAGCGGCTCACCGTAGTGGGGTCTCTGGGCGGAAAGGCGCTCCGCGATCCGGACAGCCGTCACAGTCTGGGCCCAGGCAAAGCTGGCGGCGATCTCCCGCGTCTTGTTCGACTGGATCCGGCCTATGAAATGCCAGACTGCGTCACACTCGACAGCCGCGATCTTGGGCAAGACTTCCTGCAGGTAGTTCTCGCCGAAGTCCCGGAGACCCGCCGCGAGGCCACTGCGAACAGCAGAGACAGATTGTCCCTTGCTGACCGCCACCAGGGTAACCGCGCCCGCCGGGCGTCCGGCGCGGGCCAGAGCCCGGGTCATGCGGTCGCGAATTTCTCCCAGATGATCCGTGATTCCCGTCACTACTGAGCTGCCTGCCCGGCTGTACTATGTTCACAGCCCAATCCGGTTATGGAAACCGCGGGCTTGGGCTGGGCTTGGGGCTGGGGAAACAAATGGCTGTCGATATCGCGCAATTGCTGGCGTTTGCGGTGAAGAGCAAGGCCTCAGACCTGCATCTGTCCTCTGGTGTCCCACCGATGATTCGCGTTGACGGTGACGTCAAGCGGGTCAACATGCCGGCACTGGCTCACAAGGATGTTCATAGCATGATCTATGACATCATGAACGACAAGCAGCGCAAAGACTTCGAAGAGTTCCTCGAGACCGATTTCTCCTTCGAAATTCCAAAACTGGCCCGCTTCCGGGTTAATGCCTTCAACCAGCAGCGCGGCGCCGGCGCTGTCTTCCGCACCATTCCGTCGATCATCCAGACGCTGGAAGATCTCAAGTGCCCGCCAATCTTCCGCGACATTTCAATGTATCCCCGCGGCATCGTGCTCGTCACCGGACCAACGGGCTCCGGCAAGTCCACCACGCTGGCGGCAATGATTGACTACATCAACGACAACAAGCCCGATCACATCCTCACCATCGAGGACCCTATCGAGTTTGTGCACGAGAGCAAGCGTTGCCTCATCAATCAGCGTGAGGTCCACAAGGACACGCTGGGGTTCAGTGAGGCGCTACGCTCGGCCCTGCGTGAAGATCCCGACGTGATTCTGGTCGGCGAAATGCGCGACCTCGAGACCATCCGGCTCGCCCTGACGGCAGCCGAGACAGGCCATCTGGTTTTCGGCACCCTGCATACCAGCTCGGCGGCCAAGACCATGGACCGCATCATTGACGTCTTTCCGGCCCAGGAAAAGGAAATGGTCCGGTCCATGCTGTCCGAGTCCCTGCGTGCGGTCATTTCCCAAGCACTTCTGAAGCGCGTTGGCGGCGGACGTGTCGCCGCGCATGAAATCATGATTGGCACCCCGGCGATCCGGAACCTCATTCGCGAGGGGAAGGTGGCCCAGATGTACTCCTCGATCCAGACCGGCGTGAAGGAAGGGATGCAAACCCTTGACCAGTGCCTGCAGGACCTGCTTTCCAAAGGTGTCATCACCAAGGAAGAGGCCCGGTTCAAGGCGCAGAACAAGGACAGTTTTTAGTACTGCGGCGGGCAGAAGCAGCCCCCGGGAGTTAATGCGATGGAACGCGATCAGGCGACCAAACTGATTCAGGGCCTGTTGAAGAAGATGGTGGACAAGAACGGGTCCGACCTCTTCATCACTACTGGCTTTCCGCCCGCGATCAAGATCGATGGCGAGATACATCGTGCCGCGGAGCAGGTCCTGACCAGCGACGAAAGCGCCGTTATTGTCCGCTCCATCATGAACGACCGGCAGGCACGGGACTTCGACGCCTCGAAGGAATGCAACTTCGCCATCAGTCCCCAGGGCATCGGGCGTTTTCGCGTCAGCGCCTTTATTCAGCAGGGCCATGTGGGTGCCGTGCTCCGCCGTATCATCACCAAGATTCCGACGCTCGATGAACTCGAGTTGCCGGTGATCATGCAGGATGTCGCCCTGACGAAGCGTGGCCTGGTCATCGTGGTCGGGGCAACCGGCTCGGGCAAGTCCACCACGCTGGCGGCGATGGTCCATCACCGCAACATGAATACACGCGGCCACATTGTGACGGTCGAGGATCCTGTGGAGTACGTGCACCCCCACGGGCGGTGTGTGGTTACACAGCGGGAAGTGGGCGTCGATACCGAGAGCTGGCAATCCGCGCTCAAGAACACCCTGCGCCAGGCGCCAGACGTGATCATGATCGGCGAGATCCGGGAGCGAGAGACGATGGAGTACGGCATCCAGTTTGCCGAGACCGGCCACCTCTGCCTCGCAACCCTGCATGCGAACAGTGCCAACCAGGCTCTCGACCGGATCATCAACTTCTTTCCCGAGGAGAAGCGCGGGCAACTGCTGATGGACATGTCGTTGAACGTCAAGGCGCTGATCTCCCAGCGGCTGATACCGCGCCAGACGGGGGAAGGCCGGGTCGCTGCGATGGAAGTCATGCTGCAGTCCCCGCTGATTTCCGACCTGATCTTCAAGGGTGAAGTGACCCGTATCAAGGAGATCATGGCCAAATCAAATCGCATGGGAATGCAGACCTTCGACCAGGATCTCTTTGCGCTTTATGAGAGCAACAAGATCTCCTATGCGGAAGCGATGCTGAACGCTGACTCGAAGAACGAGTTGCGCTTGCGGGTCAAACTCGAGAGTAAACGGGACAAGACCGTGGCGGCAGACGACGCCGGCAGCCTGACTGTCATGGAAGAAGAGAAGAAGGCAGTGCGCTACTAGCGCCCCGTCCATGAACGTCCAGCCACTTTTTAATTTGATGGTGGAGAAACGGGCTTCGGACCTGTTCCTCACCTGCTTTGCCCCGGTCAAGATCAAGATCGATGGCAAGATCATGCCCGTCAACAAGCTCGAACTGACGCCCCAGATGGTACGTCAGGCCGCCATGGAACTGATGACCGGCGAGCAGCTGGAGGAGTTTAATCGGGAATTGGAAATCGACTTTGCAGTGTCGAAGCCCGGCCTCGGGCGCTTCCGGGTGAACATCTTCCATCAGCGGAGCAATGTCGCCCTGGTGATGCGTTACATCACCCACGAACTGCCTAACCTGGATAGCCTGGGCATGCCGCCGATCCTGAAGGACCTGGTGATGTTCCGGCGCGGCCTGTTGCTGATGGTCGGCGCCACCGGGTCGGGCAAGTCCACCACACTGGCTGGCATGATCAACTACCGGAACGAGAAGACGGCCTCGCACATCATCACGATTGAAGATCCCATCGAGTTCCTGCACACCAACAAGAAGTCGATTGTGAATCAACGGGAGGTCGGTACGGACACCAAGTCCTACGCCCGGGCACTGAAGAGCGCGATGCGGGAGGCACCGGACGTGATCCTGGTGGGCGAGGTCCGTGACCGGGAGACGATGCAGACGACGATCGATCTGGCGGGAACCGGGCATCTCGCTGTGGCGACGCTGCATTCGAACAACGCGCCGGAGACGCTTGACCGGATCATCAACCTGTTCCCGGAAGAGCAGCACGGGCAGGTTTACATGGACTTGTCCCAGTACCTGCGGGCGATTGTCTCCCAGCGGCTGGTGCGCGGCATGGATGGCCAGCGTGTCGCTGCGGTGGAGATCATGCTCAACACCCCGCGCATCGCTGAGTTGATTCAGCGCGGCGATGTCCACAAGGTCAAGGAGTCCTTCCGCGACAGCACCGAGCAGGGTATGCAGACCTTCGATCAGTCACTGCTGAAGCTCTACAAGGACGGCAAGATCTCCATGGAAGAGGCGTTGGCCAACGCCGATTCCCGGTCGAACCTCGAGGCGCAGATTCACTTCGCGTAGACCGCTGCGCCGTCGAACACAGGCCCGTCCACGCACACCCGCTTCATCTGCCGCTGGCCAGCCACCAGCACCGGCACCACGCAGCCGGCACAACCCCCCACCGCACAGGCCATGAACTCCTCGAGGCAGAGCTGGGAGGGAATCGAGAACTCGTCCGCCACCTTCTGGACAGCCTTGAGCATCGGCGTCGGGCCGCAGGCGTAGATCGTCATGCGGCCGAGCTGGTCGGCAGGCTGGCCAGCAAGCCAGGTTCGCGCGAGATCGGTGACGTAGCCGCGTCTCGCACCAGGCAGGCCGGCGTTGCTGGCCAGCTGGCTTGGAATGCCGACGGCGTCCAGCTGCACCAGCGTGCCGCTGGCGGCATCGACCCCAAAGGGGAACGGGAGTTCGGAACCGAAGAAGGCCCGCGCTTCCCACCGCAGGCCCGGGGAGTGGGCGAGGACCTCGGCGAGAAACATCAGGGGTGGGATACCGACGCCGCCGCCGATCAGGAGGGCCAGGGGCCGCGCTGGGTCCGGCCGGAAGCCCTGGCCGATGGGGCCCAATACGCTCACGGTATCGCCGGGGGCAGCGGCGGTCAGTGCCTGCAAGCCCTGGCCGACAACCTTGTAGAGCACCTCCACCCAGCCTTCGGCGGCGTTGGCGCGCAGGATCGACAGCGGCCGGCGCATCGGAATACCTGGCGTGCACTGGACGTGAACGAACGAGCCCGCAGTCGCCGTCCGGGCACAGTCCGGTGCCCGAAACCGGACGACGTACTGGCCACCCGGGTAGACCGTCTGCTTCAGGACTTCCGCTTCGACGGAGTAGATGGTGTTGCGGTGAGACTGGTTCATGCCATCGTCATCATGGTGATTCATTCACAAGTGGCTGGTCGAGCCACATCTCTGCAATAACGCAGGCTGCCAGCGCATCCACGTCGCCCGTACGGACCTTCTTCGTGCGCGCCCCGCTTCGCCGTTGTTCCCTGAGTCTCGATTCGGCCTCAACGGACGTCAGTCGCTCGTCGATCCGGGCCACCGGCAACCGGAAGCGGGCTTCGAGTTCGGTAGCAAAGCGCTCTGCCGCGGACTCACTGTCGGAGGATTCGCTCGAGCCACCACCCACGATGCGCACGTAGGCATCATTGTAAGGGACGCCCACTACCAGTTGACCCGGCCGCCACTCCTTGACCAGCCTCTCCAGCTCCAGCCAGTCGGGTACCCCGTCGCGGGCCGCCAGGGTGAGGAGCGGCGAGGCCAGCCGGGGACTCAGGTTGGCCACGGCCACGCCAATCCGGCGGCCACCATGATCGAAGACAAGGGCCGAGCCATTCATGGCCGCTGGCGGGTCAGGCGTGGCCCGCCTGATGGCTGATGGTGTTGAGGTCGATCCCGAGCAGTCGCGCCGACTCGCGCCAGCGTTGGTCGAAGGGCGTGTCGAAGATGAT
>JBBQJK010000112.1:0-6874 GCA_038325835.1 Gammaproteobacteria bacterium | reverse complement strand
CTGCGTAAACGGCGTCGTCGGCAGGTCTTCCACCTCGAGTTTGGAGTACTTCTTGCCGTCGTAGGCGACAGGACCATTGAAGGAGTAGGTCTCCACATCGACCATGCTCTGCTTGTGCGGGGTAAACAGCCGCTGCAGCTGCAGGTACTCGGCAGTTTCGTAGGGGAACCCGCTGTTGTTCCGGACGGTGTAGTCCAGGTCAATCTGGTAGCTACCCGGACGAAAGGTGTAGGTCTTGGTGACCACAATGCCGGTAGGACTCGTCCAGGTCAGCGGCACCTTGAGTTCCGTGGCGCCCGGGGACAGAGCGAAGTCCGTGGCGGTGGCGGCGAAGGTCGCCAGGTGGTTCGCCTCGGGCTGGCCATCCGCGGCGCGCAGCCCACCCTGAAAAACGAAGAAACGTTCGGGCTTGGTCGACAGCAGCTCAACCGGCATGTCGGGCTGATCCTTGTGCACCGGGTACGTGCGGAGCAAGACGTCGACAATGTTGCCGCCAACGGTATCGATGACCAGATCCAGGACATCCGTCCGGACCTGGATGCGGGTCGACGGTGCGGCGACCGCGGGCGCTACGTCGGCCGGGGCGTTCACGACTGCGATTGCGGGGGCGGGCGCCGTGCCGGGCAGAGCCGGCAACGAAGGCGGCGCCAGCGGCCCGGCGGTTGCCGGCGTTGCGGCTGTGCCGTTGAGAGCAGTGCTGGTCGAGGTCGCGGGAGTCACCGGTTTGGGCGCGAAGGTCGTCTGCCAGGTCTGCACCGTCAGCCAGACCAGCATGAGCAGGCCGACCCAGAGAAAAATCCGCAGGTTGTCGGTGGTCACGTGATGCTCTTCCCTATTGACTGGCCTATTGACTGGTCTATTGGCTTGCTGGCGCCGGCAATGACCCGGACCCAATGTTTTTCGAGACTCGCCACTAACTCACCGCTCGGGGCCGCTTTCGCCGCGTCCCGGGCCAA
Organism: Gammaproteobacteria bacterium; assembly: GCA_038325835.1. Classification (GTDB taxonomy): domain Bacteria; phylum Pseudomonadota; class Gammaproteobacteria; order Steroidobacterales; genus SHZI01. The sequence continues at coordinate 5,918 of JBBQJK010000112.1, read as the reverse complement.
CACCACGAGATCCACTGCCGGGAGGCCTGCTGCCCGCAACCGAAAACTCTCCCGGACCAGCCGCCGGAGCCGGTTGCGGCCCACGGCGAGGCGGACCTTCTGCTTTGAAATAGCAAAGCCAAGGCGGGGTCGATTCAGGAAGTTCTGGTTAAAGAGAATGGTGAAGAACCGATCCGCTGACCGCTGTCCGTGCTGAAAGACGTTGTCAAATTCTGTCCCGTGCAACAGCCGCAGCTGCCGCGGGAAGCTTTGCTCGAGTTGCCCCGCGGGCTGGGTGGGAAGCGGGGCGATCGGGATCTTCCCTTAGGCTGCGTGGCAGTGACTCGGGGCAGTCAGACCGCTGCCCTCAGGACGCCGTCATCACACCGTGAGGCGGGCCCGGCCCTTTGCACGGCGGCGCTTGATCACCAGCCGCCCAGCGCGAGTGGCCATGCGGGCTCGGAACCCGTGGGTCCGGGCGCGCTTGAGTTTGCTGGGCTGATAGGTTCTTTTCATGAAGAAATTCGCCGAAAAACAAAAGGATGGGGATGCGCGGAGGCCCGAAGGTTAAGGAGGCGCTCTACGCGTGTCAAGAGCCGTCGGGCCTGTGGATAAGTCGTTTGCCGCCAGCTAGACTGCGGCCCTCCCCTTTCGACAACCATAATCAGATTCACGGGGTGAATCCGTGCAGTCTTCTCTCTGGGGCCGCTGCGTCCAGCAGTTGCGGTCCGACCTGCCTGAACAGCAGTTCAATACCTGGATCCGGCCCTTGCAGGCCGTGGAAGAGGGCCAGGTGCTGCGGCTCCTGGCGCCCAATCGCTTTGTGGTCGACTGGGTGAACAGTAACTGCCTCGACAAGATTATCGAGTTTCTCAGGGAAGCGCCGGGCACGACTGTGCGGGTCGAGGTCGGCAGCCTGGCCAACCTGCAGCGGCCACCCTTGCCCGCTGGGGGTAAGCCCCGGGTCGGGGCTGCCCTTGGCGGCAGGCTGAACCCCGACTACACCTTCGAGAAATTCGTGGAGGGGAAAAGCAATCAAATGGCCCGGGCGGCCGCGTTGCAGGTTGCCAGCAATCCGGGTCGTGGCTACAACCCGTTGTTCATCTATGGGGGCGTTGGGCTCGGCAAAACCCACCTCATGCAGGGCATTGGCCATGTGATCGTGGCTAACCGTCCGGAGGCGCGGGTGGCCTATGTGCACTCGGAGCAGTTCGTGGGGGATATGGTTCGTGCACTGCAGCACAACACCATCAACGACTTCAAGGCTTCTTACCGGTCGCTGGACGCACTCCTAATCGACGACATTCAGTTCTTTGCCAACAAGGAGCGCTCCCAGGAAGAGTTTTTCCACACCTTCAACGCACTACTTGAAGAACAGCGGCAGGTCATCCTGACCTGTGACAGATACCCTAAGGAAGTCAATGGCTTAGAAGAGCGCTTGAAGTCGCGCTTTGGGTGGGGTCTGACGGTCTCCATCGACCCTCCCGAACTCGAAACCAGCGTTGCTATCCTCATGAGCAAGGCCGCTGCGGCCCGCAAGGAACTCCCCGAGGAGGTGGCCTTTTTTATCGCTCAGAGGATCAGGTCTAACGTGCGGGAGTTGGAGGGAGCGCTGCACCGGGTGATGGCAACCTCTACATTTACGGGGCGGCCCATCACACTGGAGTTTGCGAAGGATGCCTTGCGGGATCTCCTGGCGGTGCAGGACCGGCTGGTGACGATCGAGAACATCCAGAAGACGGTCGCTGAGTACAGCAAGGTTCGGGTCTCGGACCTGTTGTCCAAGCGTCGTAACCGGTCGATCACGCGTCCCCGGCAGATTGCGATGAGCCTGGCGAAGGAATTGACCAATCACAGTCTCCCGGAGATCGGTGACCAGTTCGGGGGTCGTGATCACACGACGGTGTTGCACGCGTGCCGGCGGGTGAAGCTGCTGCGCGAATCGGAGTCACGGGTGCGTGAGGATTACCAGAACCTGATCCGGATTCTGACGGCCTGATGGCGGCTGTGGGGGGAAGATAACGGCGTGGACATCCGTTGTAGAGCGGGTGGGTAACTTGTAGATAACTATTGGCGGGTTATCGGCACACAGCTTGCGCACAGGTGCTACATTGTGTGTGCGGGGGTAAGCTCACAGGCAAAAGTAGAAGAAAAGCCCGGTATTTAAAGGTCCGGATGAGGTTTATCAACAGCTAGGGCCTAGGCTAATAATAACTACTATGTCTTTAATCTAAAGACCAGTAATTACAGAATCCGTACTGAATAGGATCCCGGGATGAAGTTCACCACCTCTCGCGCAACGCTTCTGAAGCCCATTCAGGCTGTCATTGGGGTCGTCGAGCGCCGACAGACAATGCCGATTCTTGCCAACGTACTTCTTGTGGTGAGGGGCCAGGAACTGGCGGTTACAGCGACGGACCTGGAGGTTGAGCTCGTTGCGCGGGTGCCGCTCGATAAAGCCGATTCCGCGGGCGAAGTGACGGTACCGGGACGCAAGCTTCTCGATATTTGCCGGGCATTGCCCGACGACGCCACTGTGCAGGTGCAACTGGACGGGGATCGCCTGGTCATCAAATCCGGTCGGTCCCGGTTTGTGTTGGGCACCTTGCCAGCCGCAGAGTTTCCTGTGGTGGAGGAGGTTGAAGCGGCTCAAACCTTGTCCCTGAGCCAGCCGGATTTGCTCACGCTTCTGGAGAAGACCCAATTCGCGATGGCTCAGCAGGATGTCCGCTACTACCTGAACGGCCTGTTGCTGGAAACCGGTGACAAGCTGGTGCGAGCTGTGGCCACGGACGGGCACCGGCTGGCGCTGTGTGAGTTGGCGCTGGAGACCCAAACGGTTAAAGCCAGGGGCAAGAAGCCGGAGGGTCACCAGGTCATCATTCCCCGCAAGGGCGTGCAGGAGCTCCAGCGTCTGCTGTTGGGTGACGGCGGCGTGGAACTGGCCATCAGCAGCAATCACGTTCGCGCCACGATCGGCGACATTCGCTTCACTTCTAAGCTGATTGACGGCCGTTTCCCCGATTATGAACGGGTTATACCCAAGCCTCAGGGCAACGTCCTGCGGGCGGGGCGTGATGTCCTGCGCCAAGCGCTGCAGCGCGCCGCCATCCTGTCCAACGAGAAGTATCGGGGTGTCCGGCTCGAATTTGCCGACGCTACCCTGCGTGTGCAGGCGAACAACCCGGACCAAGAGGAGGCCCGGGATGAAATCGAAGTTGAGTACAAAGGCCAGGCGCTGGAAATCGGCTTTAACGTCAATTACTTACTGGATGCGCTTGCGGCGGTGGACGGCGAGCAGGTAGAGCTGGGATTCGTCGATGCCAATAGCAGCTGTCTGATCACCGGCGTCGGGTCGGTGCAGGCCCGGTACGTCGTGATGCCCATGCGGCTCTGAGGTGAAAGTGCCCGCTGCGGCCCCGGTCATCGCCGAGGTCCAGCTCGGGTCCTTCAGATGCTTCGAGACGGCCAGGCTCCAACCGGGCCCCCGCTTTAATCTGATCGCCGGCAGCAATGCTTCCGGCAAGACCAGTATCCTTGAGGCCCTTTACTTTCTGGGCCGTGGCAGCTCGTTTCGGGCCGCAAGGGCCGAAGCCGCCATTCGTTTCGAGGCCGATCGGTGCACCTTGTTTGCCCGGTTGGGTGCGGGCCTCGCTAGCCGGGTCGGCCTTGAGATTTCCCGATCTGAGGGCTCAGCCATAAGGGTTGATGGGGCGGCCGGAACCCGGGCCGATCTCGCGCGGGCCCTGCCAGTGCAGATTCTCGAGCCCGCCAGTCATGAACTGGTCAGCGGCCCTCCAGCGGGGCGCCGCCAATTCCTCGATTGGGGGGTGTTCCACGTGGAACCTTCATTCCTGGCTGCCTGGCAGCGCTATCGCCGGTCCCTACAGCAGCGCAACGCCGCCCTTAAGTCCCGCAACGCCGCGGCGGCTTGGCACTGGGATGACAGCCTCGTTGCCGATGGCTTGGTGGTGGATCAGTGCCGTCGCAGGCTGATGGCGCTGTGGCAGCCCGCTGTGCTGGAAATGGGCGAGCGACTCCTCGGCGCTGGGGCTGAGGTTGAGTTGGGCTATCTGCCGGGTTGGGCCGCCGGCAGCGGACTCGGGGACGCACTGCTTGGGAGTCGGGAACGAGATCTCCAGTCAGGGACCAGCACCGTGGGCTCCCACCGAGCAGACCTCCGCATCACGCTCCACACCCGCCGCGCCAGGGATACCGTCTCCAGGGGCCAGGAGAAACTGGTGGTTGCCGCTCTGACTCTGGCGCAAGTCCAGTTGGTTTCCAGCAGCCGGGCCCAGCCCGTAGTGCTCCTCCTGGACGAACCCGGCGCCGACCTGGACCGGGGCAATCTGGCCCGCCTGCTCGAAGTCGTTGCCGAGGCACCAGTGCAATCCTTTGTGACGTCCCTGGATCCCAACGCCGTCCCGTTGCCGAAAGATGCCCACACGTTTCACGTGGAACGGTCTGGAGCCGCCAGTTTTGCTATAATTTCCGGTTAGTAATCCGGGGCCTTTCATGGTTGATTCAGAACGCTACGACTCCAGCAATATCAAGGTCTTAAGGGGCCTCGACGCGGTTCGAAAACGCCCCGGCATGTACATCGGCGACACCGATGACGGCACCGGTCTCCATCACATGGTGTTTGAGGTCGTCGATAACGCCATTGATGAAGCCCTGGCCGGGTTCTGCACCAATATCACCGTCACCATCCACGCGAACGAAGCCGTCACAGTCACCGACGATGGCCGCGGGATTCCGGTAGATATCCACCCCGAGGAGGGCAAGTCCGCCGCCGAGGTGATCATGACCGTCCTCCACGCGGGCGGTAAGTTCGACAGCAATTCCTACAAAGTCTCCGGTGGCCTGCATGGCGTCGGCGTTTCCGTTGTCAACGCGCTGTCCGAGACGCTGGACCTGACCATCCATCGGGAGGGTCGGACCCACGAGCAGCGCTATCGGCTGGGCGAGCCCGAGGCCGATCTGGCCGTTGTCGGCGAGACCAAGCGCCGCGGCACCGCTATCCGCTTCCGCCCCAGCCCGGAGATCTTCACCAACATCCAGTTTCACTACGACATCCTGGCCAAGCGGCTTCGGGAGCTGTCGTTCCTCAACCAGGGCGTTCGTATCCACCTGTTGGACGAACGGGACGGGAAGGAAGACGTCTTCGAGTTCGAAGGGGGCATCAAAGCGTTCGTCGTCCACCTGAATCGCAACAAGCAGCCGATCCATGGCTCTGTCATCTACTTCTCCCGCACGGTCGAGCTGATCACCGTTGAGTGCGCCCTCCAGTGGAACGACGGTTATCAGGAGAACATGTTCTGCTACACGAACAACATTCCGCAGAAGGATGGGGGCACGCACCTCTCCGGCTTCCGCGCTGCCCTGACCCGCACGCTGAATACCTACATCGAGAAAGAGCTCACGTCCCGCAAGGAAAAGGTTGCCACCACCGGCGACGACGCCCGCGAGGGACTCACCGCCGTGCTTTCGGTGAAGCTGCCAGATCCGAAATTCTCGTCCCAGACCAAGGACAAGCTCGTTTCCTCAGAGGTCAAAGCCGCTGTCGAGACGATGGTGGCGGAGTACCTCGAAGCATTCCTGCTCGAGCACCCGGCCGAAGCCAAGATTGTGGCCGGGAAGCTGATCGATGCCGCGCGAGCCCGGGAAGCTGCGCGCAAGGCGCGCGAAATGACCCGCCGCAAGGGGGCGCTGGATATCGCGGGCCTGCCCGGCAAGCTCGCTGACTGTCAGGAGAAGGATCCGGCCCTGTCGGAACTGTTCCTGGTCGAGGGTGACTCCGCAGGCGGCTCTGCGAAACAGGGCCGGGATAGACGCACACAGGCCGTGCTCCCACTCAAGGGAAAAATCCTCAACGTTGAGAAAGCCCGCTTCGACAAAATGCTTGCCTCCTCAGAGGTCGGCACACTGATCACCGCCCT
>JBBQJK010000111.1:0-6880 GCA_038325835.1 Gammaproteobacteria bacterium | reverse complement strand
TTAGGCGCGATCAATGCCGGATCGCGCCTGAAGGCGCTCCCACAAGCGTTTCCCGGAGGAAATGAGGCATGTCCCCATTTCCATCGTCTGCAGACAGCGAAGGCCGGGCCTACCGCAACGCGAGCCCCGGGCTCCGCTTCTTCCTGACCGCGAGCCTGGCCCTGGCCCTGATGTTTCTCGACCATCGGGGCATCTACCTGGCCCAGGTGCGGGCCTACCTCGGGGCGGCCATGTATCCCCTCCAGATCGCGATCGACTCACCGTCTGCCGGACTGGACTGGATGCGGGAAAATCTCGCTCGCCGCGAGACTCTGCAAGCGGAAAACGCAGCCCTGCGCAGCCAGTCGCTGACCAATCGCGCCGAACTCCAGCGCCTGGCCGCACTGCAGGCGGAGAACGCGCGCTTTCGGGCCCTGCTCGACTCCAAGACCCGGGTTTCGAATCGGGTCGTGGTCGCTGAGATTCTGGCCGTGGACATGGACCCGCTCCGCCACCGGGTCATCCTCAACAAAGGCGGTCGCGATGGCGCCATTGAAGGCCAGGCTCTCATCGACGCCATGGGCGTCGTCGGCCAGATCACCCGGGATCAGGGCGACAGTGCCGAAGCGATCCTGATCACGGATCCTGATCATGCCGTGCCCATCGAGGTCGTGCGCAACGGGCTGCGCAGCATCGCCGTCGGAACCGGCGACCTGGAGCGTTTGTCCCTGCCCTTTCTGACCCGGAACGCGGATATCAAGGCCGGCGATCTGCTCATCACCTCCGGGCTCGGCGGCACCTTCCCGCCGGGCTATCCGGTTGGCACCGTGACCGCTGTCGATGGCTCCTCGGGCGACGCTTTCCTGGAGATCGCAGCGCGGCCAGCGGCAAACCTGGACCGGCTCCACGAAGTGCTGCTGGTCTTCCTGCAGCCAGGCAGCGCAGCAACGCCGGCACCGGCGCCTGGGCAACCTCCCCCGCTCGTGGCCAGTCCACCGGTGGAGGCTGCCGCCCCCTCACCAGCCACCGAGACGCCGCCCCTGGTGACCGCGACCCCAAACGCCGACACTCCCCCCGCGGCCGCAGTTGAGCCCGGGCCCGGGCCCGTGCCCGTCCCCGAGCCCGTCCCCGAGCCCGAGCCCGTGCCCGAGGAAGTGCAGGAGTGAGAGCCCCCCGCTGGCCAGTCTGGTTACTGTTGCTGCTTGCCCTGGCGGCGGAGTTGCTGCCGCTGCCGGCCGCGATGCAGCCGCTGCGCCCGGCATGGACGACCATGGTGGTCATCTACTGGGCACTGATGTGGCCGGGTCGCTTTGGGGTGTTCAGCGCGTTTCTGGTGGGACTGTGCGTTGACGTGGCTCACGGCTCCCTGCTCGGCCAGCATGCGCTGTCCCTGTCACTGCTGGCCTACCTGGTGGTGAGGCTGCACCTGCAGCTGCGGGTCTTTCCCCTCTGGCAACTCACGCTGTCGGTCTTTGCGCTGATGTTCATCGAGGCTTTCGTGCTGCTCTGGATCGACGGCGCAACGGGCCGCGCCGAGTTCGGACCGGGGCGCTGGGGACCCGTGGTCGCCGCTGCCCTGCTCTGGCCCGCCCTCATGGCAGCCATGGATCGGGTCCGGGAACGGCTGGAGCGCCGGGACTCCAGCTTCGCCTGAACACCATACCCATGGCACCGACACTCCGCATCAAGGACCACTGGCGAGAGCAGCAGCTCTTCACGGGCCGGCTGCTGGTGGCCATCCTGTTCGTGCTGGGCCTGACCGGTCTGGTGGTGGGGCGACTGGTGCAGCTGCAGGTGGGCAAGTACGAGTACTACTCGGTGCAGTCCAGCGGCAACCGCATCCGCGTCGAGCCTGTTCCGCCCATCCGGGGCCTCATCCTCGATCGCAACGGCAAGGTGCTCGCCGAGAACACGCCAAGCTATCAGCTGGAGATGACCCCGGAGCAGGTCCCCGACATGGCGGACACGCTGACCCGGCTCGTCGCGAGCGGCATTCTGCCCGAAGGTGATCTGCCGGAGCTGAAGGAGATGGTGGCCAGCCGCCGGGCTTTCGACACCGTCGTGGTGGCCGAGAGACTCACCGACGAAGAACTCGCTGCCTTCGCGGTCCGTCGGCCGCACTTTCCGGGACTCGACATCCGGGCGCGGCTTGGCCGCAGCTATCCCTACGGGACTGCGGCAGCCCATCTGCTGGGCTACGTCGGCGGCATCAGCGCTGACGACAAGAAGACGCTGGACCCGACCGCGTACGCCGGCACCACCCACGTGGGCAAGATCTCGGTGGAACGCAGCTTCGAGACCAGGCTGCACGGCACCCCGGGGCACGAGGATGTCGTGGTCAACGTGCACGGCCGGAAAATGCAGGTGCTGGACCGCGTCCGGTCACTGCCAGGCGAGGATGTCATCCTGACCATCGACATGGATGCGCAGATAGCGGCGAATCAGGGCCTGCAGGGCAAGCGCGGTGCGGCGGTGGCTATCGATCCGCGCAATGGCGAAGTGCTGGCCTTCGTCAGCACGCCGGCCTACGACCCGAACGCCATCAGCGCAGGCTTAAGCCGGCGCGCCTACCTGGCTCTCCAGGAAGACCTCGACCAGCCCATGTTCAATCGCGCCCTGCGGGGCCAGTACCCGCCGGGGTCCACGATCAAGCCCATGGTGGCGCTGGCTGCCCTGCACTACGGCGTGGCGACAGCCGAACGCCGGGTCGGCTGTCGCGGGGCCTTCAGCCTGCCGGGCAGCAGCCACCGCTTTCGGGACTGGAAACCAGAGGGCCATGGTTCCGTTGACCTGTACAACGCCATCGAGCAGTCCTGCGACGTCTACTTCTATACCGTGGCCCGGGAACTGGGCATCGACAGGCTGGGGAGTTTCCTGGAGAGCTTTGGTCTGGGGAGTGTCACCGGCATCGATATTGGCGGCGAGAAGACCGGTCTGGTGCCCAGTATCGCGTGGAAGAAGAAGGCTTTTCGCCGGCCTGGCGAGCAGGTCTGGTTTCCCGGCGAAACGGTTATCGCGGGCATCGGCCAAGGGTACATGCTGGTGACACCTCTCCAGCTGGCCCACGCCACTGCGACCATCGCGGCCAAGGGCCAGCGTTTTCAGCCGACTCTGTTCCGAGGCACACGGAATTCGGCCACGGGAACGATCGAGTATGAGGCGCCCCGGCCGCTGCCACCGGTACCGGATCAGGAACCGGCGCAGTGGGCTGCGATCATCGAAGGCATGCACGGTGTAATGCACGGCCCCCGAGGCACAGCCCGGGCCGTCGGCCTCAATGCCCCTTATCAGATGGCCGGAAAAAGTGGCACCGCCCAGGTCTTCACCATCGGCCAGAAGGAGAAGTACATTGCGAAGGACGTCGCTGAGAGGCGCCGGGACCACGCGCTCTTCATCGCCTTCGCGCCGCTGGAGGCGCCCCGCATCGCGGTGGCGGTGGTCATTGAAAACGGCGAAAGCGGCAGCAAGGTCGCAGCGCCCATTGCCCGTGCGGTCATGGACGCCTACCTCAGGAACCCGAGCTGAGAACTGCAATGAGCACATCCGCATTTGGCCTCAGTCTTGAACCCCGCAGTCGCGTCGAGCAGGGTTTGCTCGGCCGTGCCCTGCGCTTTCTCCACCTGGATGGCTGGTTGCTGGTGGGGATAGGCGGAGTGCTGTTGATCAGCCTGCTGGCGCTCTATAGCGCGGAAAGCCAGCAACTGACGGAGTTACTCGACCAGGTAGCGCGGATGCTGGTCGCCTTGGGGGCTCTGCTGTTCATGGCCCAGATCAGCCCCAGCTGGCTGCGGCGCGGTTCACCGCTGATCTATGCGCTGGGCATCGTGCTGCTGATCCTGGTGATGGCCACGGGGGACATCGGCAAGGGTGCGCAGCGCTGGCTCGACCTGGGCGTGCGGTTCCAGCCTTCCGAGATCATGAAGCTGGGCTTGCCGATGACCCTCTGCTGGCTGCTGCATGACCGGCCGCTGCCGCCATCCTTCGGTGTCCTGCTGATCGTTGTCGTGCTCCTCGTGGTACCTGTCGGCCTGATCGCCGAACAGCCGGATCTCGGCACCGCCATCCTAATCGTGCTCTCCGGGGCCGTCGTGATCTTTCTGGCGGGCTTGGGCTGGAAATACCTCGCGGCCGTTAGCGCCCTGACCGGCGCCGCCATGCCCGCCCTCTGGCTGGTCATGCATGACTACCAGCGCAAGCGTGTGCTCACGTTGCTGGACCCGGAGAGCGATCCCCTGGGCGCGGGGTATCACATCATCCAGTCCAAGATTGCCATCGGGTCCGGCGGCATATTCGGCAAGGGCTGGCTGAACGGTACCCAGGGTCAGCTGGAGTTCCTGCCAGAACGGCACACGGACTTCATATTCGCCGTTATCGGCGAGGAGTTCGGCTTGCTGGGTGCCCTGGCGCTGCTCCTGCTCTATCTGCTGATTGTCGGCCGGGGCCTGTACATCGCCGCGAGCGCGCCGGACACTTTCTCGCGGCTGCTGGCCGGCAGCCTCAGCATTACCTTCTTTTTCTACGTTTTCGTGAACACCGCCATGGTGATGGGCTTGATCCCCGTCGTCGGCGTTCCCCTGCCGCTGGTCAGTGCCGGGGGCACGTCGATGGTGACCCTGATGGCAGGATTCGGTATTCTGATGTCCATCCAGACCCACCGGAAGCTAGTCGCTCGATGATCCCGACCCAATTCGGCCGGAGGCGAGCAGCGGCCAATTTTGCCGCTTTGTTCGCCCTCGCAGGTTTCACGCTGTTGCTGTCCTCACCCGCCAGCAGCCTCGACACGGCACGCCCCGAAGTCGCGGCATTCTCGTCCGACCTGGTGCAGAAGGATGGCTTCGAACAGGCCTACGTCACTGCGGTCTTCAGCGGGATCGAGTCGAAGCAGGCCATTCTTGATGCCATTAGCCGGCCTGCCGAGAAGGTGAAGCCCTGGTCCGAGTATCGCAACATCTTCATCACGCCCCGGCGGATCAGTGCCGGCGTGGATTTCTTCAGGGAGCATGAGGCGAGGCTGCGCAAGATTGCCGCGCAGACGGGGGTGCCCGCCGAAATCATCGTCGCCATCCTGGGCGTGGAGACGTTCTACGGCACCCGCACCGGCAGCTTCCGCGCGGTGGACGCCCTGGCGACGCTCGGCTTCGACTATCCGCCCCGGAGCACCTTCTTTCGCAGTGAACTGCGCCAGTTATTCCTGCTCGCGCGGGAGGAGCAGCTGGATATCAATGGACTGGTCGGCTCTTACGCCGGGGCTCTGGGGCCACCCCAGTTCATCGCGAGCAGCTACCGTAACTATGCGGTGGACGGCAACGGCGACGGCCGGCGCGACCTGCTGCAGAACTGGGACGACATCATGGCGAGCATCGCCAACTACTTCGTGGAACATAACTGGCAGCCCGGGCAGCCGATCGCCACCCGGGCAGAGTTTGCCCGGGACGCCGTGCGGCCCACCGGCCCGACGGAACTGGTGATGAAGGACACCGTGGGTTCCCTGGGGCGCCAGGGCGTCCAGTTCACGACGGACCTCCCCGTCACTGCCCCGGCGCTGCTAGTCTCCCTCCAGGGTGAGGAAGGCGCTGAATACTGGGTGGGATTCCAGAACTATTTCGCGATCACCCGCTACAACCGCAGCACCATGTACGCCCTCGCCGTGTTCCAGCTGAGCGAGGCCATTGGGGCCGGCACCCGGACGCCGCCGGCGAATCCTGCCCCGCAGAAGGGGACCACCGTTGTTCCCTAAGCACGCGGCCTGGGTGGCAGCGGCCGTGCTGCTCGTCGGTTGCGTACCGGCCCGCTGGCCCGATCAGGCGGACGTCCCGCGGACCCCCGTCCCGCCGGCAGCGTCAAGTCCGCGCACCGCGCCGCCCCCACCCCGACCCCAGGGCAACACCCCACCGGCAACAACGCCCACCCCCGCCCCGGCCCTGCCCAGCGGCCCGGGTAATCCGGCGTTCTACGAGGTGTTTGGCGAACGTTACTTCGTCATGCCGGACAGTGGCGGCTATCGGGAGGAAGGTATCGCCTCCTGGTACGGAGAGCCCTTCCATGGCCGACGGACGTCGAGCGGTGCCGTCTACGACATGCACGAGTTGACCGCTGCCCACAAGACCCTGCCACTGCCCTCCTTCGTGCGCGTCACGAATCTGGACAACGGCCGGAGCGTGGTGGTCAAGGTCAACGACCGGGGCCCTTTCGCCAAGGGCCGGATCATTGACCTCTCGTATGCAGCCGCGCAGGAGCTGGCCATCATCAAGTCAGGCACCGGCCGGGTCGAGGTGGAAGCCCTGGTGGCAGAGAGCGAGCGGAACGCCAGCTCTGTCGCGCCCCTATCGTCCCAGCGTATTTTCCTGCAGGTGGGGGCCTTCGGCGACGAGGCCAATGCGTCGCGGCTCAAGGGCAGTCTCGAGTCCAGTGGTGTGAATAACGTCGTCATCCGTTACGATGACGCAGTGAGTCCGGCCTTGTACCGTGTGCGCGTTGGTCCACTCTCGGGCTCAGCGGAGTACGACGCCCTGGCGGCGCGGATGGCGTCCCTCCAGATCGCCAACCCACGGCTCGTCATGGAGTCCCAGCCCCCGACTACCCCGTAGGAGCGCCTTAAGGCGCGACCGGTCGCGCCGGATCGCGCCGGATCGCGCCTGAAGGCGCTCCTACAACAACTATTGAGGAGTTTGCAGAATGAGTCAACGTGTGTGGGCCGGATTGCTGGCGATGGCCGTGGTGATCAACTCAGCATCCGCCGCCGATCCGAACCAGGTTCCCGCGCCACCCACCCTGGCTGCCAAGGCCTACATACTTCAGGACCACAACAGCGGGCGCACCCTGGCGAGCCTCAACGAGAACCAGAAACTTGATCCGGCGAGCATTACCAAGCTGATGACGGCTTACGCGGTCTTTCGCAGCA
>JBBQJK010000110.1:0-6921 GCA_038325835.1 Gammaproteobacteria bacterium | reverse complement strand
GAGGGATTCGTGAGCATGATGCCGGCCGTCCGCGGTCCGACCACCTGGCGCAGGGCCGCCAGGTCCACGTCGCCGTCGGGACCCGTGGGAATCTCCACCACGGCACAGCCGCACATCGTGGCAGTCGCCGGGTTCGTGCCGTGGGCGGCATCGGGCACGATGATCTGGTCGCGGGCCGAGTCGCCCCGCGCCCGGTGATAGGCCCGGATCATCGCCACGCCGGCAAACTCACCCTGTGCTCCCGCCATGGGTGTGAGTGACACGCCGCTCATGCCCGTGGCGGCCTTCAGCATCTCCTGGAGGTCGAAGAGGCACTCGAGAAAGCCCTGGGCATGCGCCTCGGGTTCGAGCGGATGGCGATCAAGAAAGCCGGGCAGCATGGCCAGCTTGTTGGCGGCCCGCGGGTTGTACTTCATCGTGCAGGAACCCAGCGGGTAGAAGTGCGTATCGATCGAGAAGTTCAGCTGCGAAAGCCGCGTGAAGTGGCGCACCACCTGGAGCTCAGACACCTCCGGAAGGGGGGGCGGCGTGCGACGGATCAGGCCCACCGGCAGGTCGTCCGTGGCTGCGGCCACGGCAGGCGCCTGGGAGGGAGCCCGACGCCCGGGACGGCCCTGGTCAAAGATGAGGGGTTCACGCATCAGGCTGCAACCGCCACGCCCAGCACGCCAGCAAGAGCCAGCCGATAGGCGGCAATGTCTTCAGCAATCCGTAGCTCTGTCGCACAGACCAGCACGGCAGACCCCAGCTCCGGAAAATCGGCGGAGAGATCATAGCCACCGAGAATGCCGGCAGCGGCGAGTTGCTGCAGCACCGGCGCGACAGGCCGGGCCAGGGTCAGCACCGCCTCGTGGAAGAAGGGTCCAGGCGGCGCCGTGACGCCGCCAACGCTGCACAGCGCAGCCACCAGGTCCCGGGTGTTGGCATGGCACTGGGCAGCGACCCGCCGCAGTCCCTCGCTGCCGACCAGGGACAGGTAGATGGTTGCCGCGGTCACCATCAGGCCCTGATTGGTGCAGATGTTCGAGGTGGCCTTCGACCGGCGGATGTGCTGCTCCCGGGCCTGGAGAGTGAGCGTGAATCCCGGACGACCGTCCACGTCGAGGGTGCCGCCGACCAGCCGGCCCGGCATCTGCCGGACCAGGGCCTTACGACAGGTGAGAAAGCCAAAGTAAGGGCCACCGGAACTGAGGGGAATACCGAGGGGCTGGCCTTCACCGCAGGCGATGTCCGCACCCTTCTCGCCCCATTCCCCGGGGGGTTTCAGCAGGGCCAGTGCCGTGGGGTTGCACGCAGCGATGACCAGCATGCCCCGGGCATGGGCCCAGTTGGTGAGTTCGTCGACGGGCTCGAAGCCGCCAAGGAAATTCGGGTAGGGAATACAGACAGCGGCAAACTCCTGGCCATCCAGGTTGGCCAGCGCGTCCAGGTCGGTGCGCCCTGCCGTTGCCGCCATTTCTACCAGCTCGATGTCCTGGCCCGCCACCAGGGCACGGGCCACTTTCAGCCAGATCGGGTTTATATAGCGGGGAACCGCGATCCGACGGGCCCGCGCCTGCCGGGCACCGCGCACCGCCATCAGGCAGGCCTCGGCAAAGGCAGTGGCCCCGTCGTAGAGCGACGCGTTGGAAACCTCGAGACCCGTCAGCCCGGCCAGCATGGACTGGTATTCGTAGATGAGTTGTAGCGTGCCCTGGCTGGCCTCCGCCTGATAGGGCGTGTAGGCGCTGTAGAACTCGCCGCGCGTAGCGATCTCCCAGACGGCGGCCGGAATGTGGTGCTCGTAGGCGCCGGCGCCCAGAAAACAGAGCGTCGCGCGGTTGCGGGCCGCACGCTCGCGCATGAGCCGGGTAACGGCGGCCTCGGAAAGGCCCACGGGGACTGCGGCCAGGCCGTCTACCCGCAGCGCTGCCGGGATCTCATCGAACAGATCTTCGATGGTGTGGGCACCAATCGCGCCCAGCATGGCGGCAGTGTCTTCAGTGGTGTGGGGAATGAACGGCACGAACGTCCTGTCCTGAAACTAGTCGGCAGCGTCGAGCAACGCGGTATAGGCCGAGGCGTCGAGCAGCCCGGTCAACTGGGAGTCAGCGGCCTGCAGGCGCACGAGCCAGCCCGCGCCGTAGGGATCGGTGTTCACCAGCTCCGGCTCGGCGGTCAGCGCCGGGTTCACGGCGCGCACGGCACCAGCGAGCGGGGCGTAAACGTCCGACGCCGCCTTGGTGGACTCGACAACCGCCATCGCATCACCCGGCTTCAGTGCCCGGCCAACTTCCGGCAGTTCGACGTAGACCAGCTCGCCCAGCTGCTGCTGGGCGTGATCGGTGATGCCGATGACGACGGTCCCGTCGTCTTCCCGGCGCACCCACTCGTGTTCCGCGGTGTACTGGAGCTGCTTCGGCACATTACTCATGCGGCTGGTCTCATGCAGTGGTCCCTGTTATTCGACGAGTACACGGCCGTTGCGGACGAAGGGCGGGCGAACGATGCGGGCAGCGCGCAGCGCCGAGCGAATCTCCACCTGACATAACCCAACCGCAGCTACCGGCACCCGGGCCAGAGCGATGGACCGTTCCATGGTTGGGGAAAAGCCGCCGCTGGTAATCACACCCTCACCGGCAGGGGTGACCACCCGCTGGCCGTGGCGCATGATACCGCGATCCTCCAGCAGCAGGCCGATCAACTTCTCAGATACGCCTGCCGTCTTCTGCAGCTCCAGGGCAGCGCGCCCGCGAAAGTGCCGGTCGGCAGGCTCGAAGGCCACGGTCCAGGCGAGCGCCGAGGTGAGTGGGGAAGTGCCGGCGTCCATATCCTGCCCGTAGAGGTTCAGCGCCGCCTCCAGACGCAGCGTGTCACGCGCTCCAAGACCGCAGCGCTGCACCCCGGCAGCGGCCAGCGCCCGCCACAGGGCAAGGCCCGCCGGTTGCGGCAGGACCACCTCGAAACCGTCTTCACCGGTGTACCCCGTCCGGGCCACGAACACGTCGTCCTGCAAGACGGAGCCAAAGGGCTGCAGCGCCAGCGCGGCCACGCCGAGCCCAGCGGGCAGCAGGGGCGCCACCCGCTGGCGCGCGGCTGGCCCCTGGACGGCGAGCATTAGGAGATCGTCCCGATGCCGGAGGACAACGTCATCCCGGTCCGCAATGCGCGCCAACCAGGCGAGATCCTGCGCCCGGGTTGCGGCGTTGACGATGAGCCGGTAGCGATCATCCCCCGTCCAGTAAGCAATGAGATCGTCCACCACACCGCCGGCGTCGTTGAGCATGCAACTGTAGAGCCCCTGGCCGGGCTGCCGCAGTTTCGCAATGTCGTTGGCCAGCAGGCGCCGGAGAAACGCTGTGGCATCGGGGCCCATAACGTCGACGACGGTCATGTGTGAGACGTCAAAGAATCCGCAGGACTGGCGGACCGCGTGATGTTCTGCCAGCGCGGAGCCGTAGTGCAGCGGCATGTCCCAGCCCCCGAACTCCACGATGCGGGCGCCCGCTGCAACGTGTTCAGCGTAAAGCGGTGTCTGGTGTCCCATGGTTCTGTATCCCGTCAGTTCAGTGCTGGTGCGGCGGCGGCCAGCGTGTGCATGGCGTAGGCCACGCGCTCTTCCACAGGCGCGCCTGCCGCCTGGCGCTCTACCAGCGCAAGACGAGAGCGCAGTCCGCAGCGATTGGCAATCTGGATATTGAGGCCCGGTCGTGCATTGAGTTCCAGCAGCATCGGGCCCTTGTCGCGATCGAGCACTATGTCGACGCCGAGATAGCCGAGCCCGGTCAGCTCGTAACACCGCGCAGAGAATTCCAGGAGGTACGACCACTGGGGAAGCTGCAGGCCCGCAATGGCAGCACCAGTGTCCGGATGTTCCGTCACGGGGGAGTTGCCTATAACCCCGTGGGTGGTCACGCCTGTGGCCAGATCAAGCCCCGCGCCCACGGCACCCTGGTGCAGATTCGCCTTGCCATGTGAGCGCCGCGTGGGCAGACGAACCATGCAGAGCACCGGGTAGCCGCGAAACACGATGACCCGGATATCAGGAACGCCCCGAAAGGAGTGCTCGGTAAAGGTGGAATCGAACTTCACACAGTACTCAACCAGCGCCACGTCCCGGTGCCCGCCCAGACTGTACTGCCCGCTGATGATGTTCGACAGGTGGTGCTCGATGTCGTCCTCGCCCAGGATCGAACCATCGACCAGGCGGTAGACGTTCCGCTCCTTGACCCGTGCCGAAACCACGAGAATCCCGTCCCCGCCAGAGCCCTGCGCGGGCTTCACGACGAAATCCCGGTGCGCGGCGACCATCTTCGGCAGCTCCCGCACCTCCCGATGACTGCCGATCACACCGTAGAGCTCAGGCACCGGAAGGCCCGCCGCCATGGCCAGGCGCTTGGTGGCAAGCTTGTCGTCCACCAGCGGATAGAGGCGCCGGGGGTTGTACCGCATGATGTACTCGCAGTTGCGCTCGTTAAGTCCGAGCACGCCGTTGGCCTGGAGCTTGCGAATCAGTGCCAGCATCAGCGCATGAGAGCTGCAAGAGACTTGAATCGCACCAGCTCCAGCAGCCGATAACCACTGTAGCGTCCCAGCAGGAGGCAGATCGCGAGCACCCAGAGCAGCAACTCCGGGAAGACAAAGAACAGATGTTTCAGCACGTTGACGTCCATGACGCTGAAGCAGATGGCCGCCACGATCAGGCTGCCGACCCCCTGCTGGATCGCCTCGGCAGGACCACGTTCCTCCCAGACTATCGACATGCGCTCGATGGTCATCGTGAGAATAACCATGGGGAACAGGCCGACGGAAAGGCCCATATCCAGGCCAAGTTGATTGGCGACGATGCTGATCAGCGCCATCAGCATCACGACAATGATCAGTACGGAGGCAAGCCTCGGCACCAGCAGTAGGCGCAGGTTCTCCATGAAGAAGCGGAACAGCAGGCCGATACTGACCACCAGTGAGAACAGGATGACGCCGGCCAGCACCTGGGTTTCACGGAAGGCCAGCGCCACCAGGACCGGCATGAAGGTGCCAAAGGTCGTGACGCCAACGATGTTGCGCAGGACCACGACCACCAGTGCGCCCAGCGGAATCATCAACAGCACCGCGTACACAGCCTGGGTCTGGATCGGCAACGAAAACAGGGAGAAGTCGGCAATCCGGGACTGGACAGTCTGGGCCCGGCGCTCAGCGACGAGCACAGGATCGGCTTCGTTCCGTTGCACCGAAAACCGGATTTCCGTCTCGCCGCCACCGTCCAGGGTGTACAGGGATTCCTCTCCCCGCCACCAGGTGAGAAATTTCTCTGGCAGGCCCTGGGCTCCGGTGGCCGGGTCGAAGTACAGCCAGCGATCGCCGTCATGAACTTCCAGCCAGGGCACGACCCGGGCCTGCCGCTCCCGGTCCACCAGGCTGATGCCACGCATCAGCCGCGCAGGAATCTGGGCCGCCGCCAGCACCGTTACCGCCGCGCGGGCGCGGGAGGTCGGATCGGACTCGCCTGCGAGGAGCAGTCCGACGTTCTGGTCCGCACCAGAATCCGCGAGGCGCTTCAGCAACTCAACGGTAAAGGATGCAGGGTCCGCCGACTGCTCCCGAACCTGCGCCACGAGCTGCTGCACGGCTGTATCCAGCGGCTCGCCAAGCACGGGCAACGCTGGAAATGGCGGCGTGGTGTCGTTCTCGAACTGGGTAGGGTCCTTGTATACCACCGCGCGGTAGTAAAGCGTCTGCGGGCCCTTGGCCCGGCGGATGGCCCATTGCACCTGCCGCCCACCCGTCACGTAGCGCGTCGTGAAACCAAAACCCCGGGACACGAAATTCTCATCAAGGATGGCAAAGCCCGGAGTGAGCCCAGGGATATGCAGGGTGGTTTTGACCGGCATGGACTTTTCACCAGCGTCAAACTGGATAGTCGCCTCGACGGTCCAGATACTCGTCTCCTCCTCGGGCAAGAGCGGATAGCCGAGTTCCCGCCACTTGTAGAGGAACAGGGCACCGCCGATCAGGAAGAGCGCCAGCGCGAAGATCCAGATCTTATAGCCTTGCATGGAGCTCCCGGTATCTGCGGAGGCCGGTCGCCTGGTCCGCCAGGAGACGTTTGATGAGTGGCAGGCGGTCCACGACACCCAGGCCCGCAGTGGCCAAGCGAGTCAATGGGTCGAAGTCGCTGGTGAACACGCGATGCAGTCCTTCCATTGCCGCCATGGTCAGAAGGTTTTCACCCTTACGCCACCGCTCGTAGCGGCGCAGAACGAGGGCATCTCCCGGGTCTGCCAGGCGAGTGGCCAGCAGGTGCGCTGCCAGGGTCTCAGCCAGGGCACCCGCATCGAGCAGGCCCAGATTGATCCCCTGCCCGGCCAGAGGATGAATCTGGTGGGCCGCATCGCCAATCAGTGCGAAGCGCTCACCAGTGTAACGATGGGTATGGCGCGCAGCCAGCGGCAGGCACAGCCTTCGCGCCGTTACGCGCAGGTTCCCCAGCACCTTGCCCGTGGCGACGGTGAGGCGCGCCGCGAACTCGTCGTCCGCAAGCGCCGCGAGCTCCCGGGCCTCGGCGGCAAAGCACGACCACACGACCGAAGAGCGTCCGTCTGCCAGCGGCAGCAGGGCTACAGGACCAGTGGGCGTGAAACACTGCCAGGCCGTTCGCCTGTGGGGCCGGTCGCTGCTGACATGGGTAACCAGAGCCGATTGCCCGTAGTCGCGTGCTGTGGAGGGCAACTGGAGCTGCTCCCGAACCCAGGATTCGGACCCGTCGGCGCCCACCAGCAGCCGCGTGCGCAGGAGCTCTCCGCCGGCCAGCTGCACGACGATGGCACCAGCGTCCCGGCGCAAGCCGACCGGTGCGGAACCGGTGAGCAGCGTCACTGAGCCAGCAGCCGAATCCGCGAGGCTGGTCCAGAGACCCAGCCGAAGCCAGTCATGCTCAACGAT
>JBBQJK010000109.1:0-6994 GCA_038325835.1 Gammaproteobacteria bacterium | reverse complement strand
GTGAAGCGCTTTCTGCGGGATCATGCCCGGGTCGATCCAGCGCTGCGGACCCTGCCGGTAGTCCCCGCCTCAGCCCTGCCGGACCTGGTCCTGCTCACGACGCGGGCGGTGCGGGCGAACGAGGCGGAGGTGGCGCGCAATCCACGGTCGCGGAGCGCCGTCCTGCGGGCCGCGGAGAAGCAGCGATGACTCCCGCACAGCGTTCCCGAGGCATCTTGGTCGTCCTGGCCCTGGCAGTACTGGTGTCCTCACTCGCCAGCGTCTATGCGAAGCACAAGTCCCGGAAGCTCTTCGTCGAGTTGCAGGCTCTGGTTGCCGAGCGGGACCGTCTGGAGGTGGACTGGGGTCGCCTGCAGATCGAGCAGAGCACCCAGTCGAACCCTGCCCGCGTCGAGCGGCTCGCCCGCGAGCGACTTGCCATGCGGACCCCAACCCCGGACGACGTCGAGCTGGTGGCGCGATGAGCAGCGCCGACCGGCCACAGAAGCCCGCCTATCACAGCTTCATGTGGCGCCTGTGGACCGTGGGCGCTCTCCTGCTGCTCGCCAGCGGCGGACTGGTGGCCCGCGCCGTCCACCTGCAGGTCTTCAATACCGAGTTCCTCACCAAGCAGGCCGCCGCGCGCCACCTGCGCGTGGCCATCCTGTCGGCAACCCGTGGCGTCATCAAGGATCGGAATGGCGAGCCCCTGGCGGTCAGCACGCCAGTCGACAGCGTGTGGGTGAACCCACCCCAGTTGCTGGAGGAACCCGACCGGATCCGGGGGCTGGCAACAGCGCTCAAGCTCGACAGCAGCGAACTCACGGCGCGCCTCACGCGCAACGTCCGCAAGGAGTTCTACTACCTCCGGCGGCACATGAATCCCGCCGCTGCCGCAGAGATCGAGGCCATGGACGTGCCGGGTGTGCACCTGCTGCGTGAGTACCGGCGCTACTACCCGGCGGGCGAGGTGACCGGGCACCTGCTGGGCTTCACGAATGTGGATGACAAGGGCCAGGAGGGCCTCGAACTGGCGTTCGACACCTGGCTGCACGGAGTGCCCGGCAAGAAGAAGGTGCTGCGGGATCGTCTTGGGCGGGTCATTGAGGACGTCGAGAGCATCGTGCCGCCAAGCCCGGGTCAGGATCTGGTGACGTCAATCGACCTCCGGATCCAGTACCTCGCCTATCGCGAGCTCAAAGCGGCGGTGCAGAAGTACCGCGCCGCCTCCGGGTCTGCGGTAGTGCTGGATGTCGCGACCGGCGAAGTCCTGGCCGATGTCAATCAGCCGACATTCAACCCCAATGATCGGGGCCAGATCAACCCGAAGATGTTTCGCAATCGTGCTCTTACCGACATCCTCGAGCCGGGTTCAACCTTCAAGCCTCTGATCGTGGCCGCCGCTCTTGAGAGCGGGCGCTTCAGTCCCCGCAGCCTGATTGATACGAACCCCGGGTTCATCAAGGTCGGGTCCAAGACCATCGAGGACAAGCACAACTATGGGGTGGTGAACCTGGCAACGCTCCTCGCGAAGTCCAGCAACGTGGGCGCCGTGCAGGTGTCCATGAAGCTGGACAAGGAGATGCTCTGGAACACCCTGAGCCGCTTTGGCGCCGGGCGCCTGACCTCGAGCGGGTATCCCGGCGAGTCGGCAGGAATGCTCCCGCCCTTCCAGGGCTGGCGACCGATTGGCCAGGCCACCATGGCCTTCGGCTATGGGTTGTCCATGACGCCCTTGCAGCTGGCCCAGGCCTATGCGGTGCTGGCGGGTGACGGGCTGTACCGGCCCGTGTCCCTCGTGCGCGTGGAGAAGCCGCCCATTGCCCGCCGGGTCGTCAGCCCCGAGACCGCGCGGAACGTCATCGACATGCTGGAGCAGGTGGTCAGCCAGGAGGGTACTGGCCTGAAGGCCACGGTCACCGGTTACCGCGTCGCGGGCAAGACCGGCACGGCACGCAAGTCGTCCGCCGGCGGCTATGTAGACAACCGGCACACCGCGGTGTTCGCCGGGCTCGTGCCAGCGACCGCGCCCCGCCTGGTCATTGTCGTCGTGGTCGACGAACCCCAGGGGGGCGTCTACTACGGGGGCGATGTGGCCGCTCCGGTCTTCTCGGCCATCGCTTCCGGCGCGCTGCGCATTCTGGCCGTGCCGCCCGATGACGTGGACGCCGCCGCATCCAGGCCGCTGACCCGGCTGGCTGCCAGCGTGCCATGAACCTCGCCAGCATCAGCGCCATGGATCTGCACAAACTGTTCAAGGGACTCGGCGCCGAGGCGCCGAGCCTCGACGTGGCAGACATCACCATGGACAGCCGGACGGCTGTCCGCCACGGACTCGTTATCGCCTGTCGCGGCACCCGCCAGCACGGCCTCGACTTTGTGGGTGATGCGCTGCGCGCCGGAGTCGCTGCTGTGGCGTGGGAGTCGGACGAGTCACTCCGGGCGCCGGCGTTGCCGGCTGGCATCGCCAGCCTGCCGGTGCCCCGGCTGCGGGAGCAGCTCGGCGAAGTGGCGAATCGCTTTTTCGCCCGGCCGTCGGAGGCTCTCCAGGTTACCGGCATCACTGGTACCAATGGCAAGACCACCACGGGCTGGCTCGTTACCCAGGCCATCGGTCACCTTGGTGGCAGCGCGGGCTATCTGGGCACGCTGGGCCACGGACTGAACGGTCAGCTGAGCCCGTCGGTCCTGACGACGCCCGACTGCATCAGCTTCCACCGGCAGCTGCGGGAACTCGCAGACGCGGGCGCCGGGCATGTGGTTGCCGAAGTTTCGTCCCACGCACTGGATCAGGAGCGGGTTGCCGGCGTGCGGTTCGCCACGGTGGTGTTCACCAACCTGACGCGGGATCACCTGGACTATCACGCGGATCTGGCTGCTTACGGGGCCGCGAAGGCGCGGCTGTTTGACCTGGGCGCACGGACCGCCGTTATCAACCTCGACGATACTTTCGGCCAGGCCCTGGCAGGACGGCTGCCGGCGGGCGTGCGACTGGTGGGCGTCACTCTCGCGGGCCGTGCGGGTGCGACGATCGCCGGCGTCCTGCAAGCCGTCGTGCCCGAAGGTCTCGTGCTCGAACTGCGCGCTGGCGAGGATATCGTGCGCCTGCACAGCCCGCTCTGGGGACGATTCAACGCGGAAAACCTCCTCCTCGCGGCGGGGATACTGCTTGCCCAAGGCTGGTCCCTCGTGGAGGCCGCCGCCGCCCTTCGCCAGTGTGTTGCGCCGCCTGGCCGCATGGAGCGCGTCCCGTCGATGGCGCACCAGCCCCTGGTCCTTGTGGATTTCGCCCACACACCGGATGCGCTGCGCAAGGCCATTGGTGCCATCCGCGAGCACTGTTCCGGGGCCGTTTGGTGCGTGTTCGGGTGTGGCGGTGACCGGGATCGGGGCAAGCGTGCAGAGATGGGGGCCGCTGCGATGGGCGCTGACCACGTGATCATTACGGATGACAATCCACGCACCGAAGACCCCCAGCAGATCATCGCTGACATTCTTGCGGGTGTCGTTTCACTGGATCGGCTCCAGGTGGTGCCGGACCGCGCCGCCGCGATCCAGAGGGCGATTCGTCTGGCCCGGCCGGGTGATGCCGTGCTGATTGCCGGCAAGGGTCACGAGACTGTGCAGATCACGGGGGACGACCGCCGGCCCTTCTCGGATGTAGAGGTTGCCCGTGCGGCACTCAAGGCCGGGGAGGCATGACGATGGCCACGCTGGCCTGGGTGGCGGAAGCCGCGGGCGGGAGACTCGTCGGGCCCAACGTGGGCTTCGACTCTGTCAGCACAGATACCCGGAGCATTGGGCCGGGCCAGTTGTTCATTGCGCTCCGGGGGGTGCGTTACGACGCTGCGGCTTTCGTGCACACCGCGGCGGAGCAGGGTGCCGTTGCCGCCGTCGTGGAGTCCAGCCACTCGGTGGCCATACCCCAGGTGGTGGTCGCCGATGCTGGCAAGGCCTTGCGGGATCTCGCCACCGCCTGGCGCCAGCGTTTCACGATTCCGGTCCTGGGCGTCACCGGCAGCAACGGCAAGACCACGCTGAAGGAAATGATGGGCGCCATCATGCGTGCCCAGGTGCGCCAGCCCGGTGAAGACGGCGGGGTGCTCGTCACCTGGGGCAATCTCAACAACCACGTTGGCGTGCCCATCACCCTGCTGTGGCTGAACGCGACGCACCGCGCTGCCGTTATCGAGATGGGGGCCAGCGGAACCGGCGATATTGCCCTGCTGACGGCTATCGCCCGCCCCACTGTGGCGGTCCTCACCAACGCCGGGCCTGCCCACCTGGTCGGGTTCGGCGGGACCCTCCGGGGCGTTGCCGAGGGCAAGGGGGAACTGTTTGCCGGCCTGGACCCTGGCGCCCTGGCAGTCGTGAACCGGGACGACCCGTTCCATGCCTACTGGCGGGGTCTGCGGCAGGACGTTCGCTACCGGTCCTTCGGCCTCGACCCGGGGGCGGACTTTCGCGCCATCGAGATCGCGGCGACGAACGGCGATGGCCAGCATTTCCGGCTGGTGTCTTCCGTGGGCGACGTCGTGATTCGCCTGCCAATGGCCGGTGGGCACAACATCCAGAATGCGCTGGCCGCCGCTGCGGCCACCACTGCCGCTGGCGCCACCCTGGACGCCGTCCGGGATGGGCTTGCTGGCATGGTCAACGTGAAGGGCCGGCTAAGGCCGGAGCCCGGCCCGGGTGGCAGCACCATCTACGACGACAGCTATAACGCAAATCCCGGCTCCGTCGGCGCCGCCATCCAGTTCCTTGCCAGCCTCTCCGGGAAGCGCTGGTTCGTACTCGGCGATATGGCTGAGCTGGGACCCACCGCGGTCGAGCTGCATCGGGACATCGGTGCGCTGGCCGCCCGCTGCGGCATTGACCGGTTCTACGCGGTGGGCCCACTGGCCCGGCACGCGGCCGAAGCCTTCGGTCCGCGGGCGCATTGGGCGGCGGACGTAGTCACCATGGCAGACGCGATTCGCCCGGACCTCGCTCCCGAAGTCCGCCTGCTCGTCAAGGGCTCCCGGAGTGCTGGTCTCGAACGCCTGGTCAAGGCCTTGCACGGTGAAACGACTGACGAAGGAGGCGCGCACTGATGCTCCTGTGGCTTGCCGAGGCGCTGACGCCCATGATCTCCGGCTTCAATGCGCTGACCTATCTGACCCTGCGCGCCATTCTCGCGGCGCTCACTGCGCTGGCCATTGCACTGCTGCTTGGTCCTGCGCTGATCCGGCGACTGACGCTGCGGCAGATTGGCCAGAACGTCCGGGACGACGGCCCCCAGAGCCACCTGCAGAAGGCCGGGACCCCGACCATGGGCGGCACGCTGATTCTCCTCGCGATACTGATCAGCACGCTGCTCTGGGTCGACCTGCGGAGCGTCTTTGTCTGGGTCGTGGTGGGCGTCACCGTGGCTTACGGCCTGATCGGTTTCGCCGACGATTACCGCAAGCTGGTCCTGAAGAATCCCAAGGGCCTCTCCGCAGGGCAGAAGCTCTTCTGGCAACTGCTTGTTGCGCTCGGTGCTGGCGTGATCCTCTACCTGCGGGCCGACTCGCCCCAGTCGACGGCCTTGCTCATACCCTATTTGAAGGACGTGGTGATTCCCCTCGGCTGGCTGTTCATTCCGTTTGCCTGCCTCGTCATTGTCGGCACCAGTAACGCAGTAAACCTGACCGATGGCCTCGATGGCCTCGCCATCATGCCGACAGTTCTGGTCGGCGGGGCGCTGGGAATCTTTGCCTGGGTGGCGGGCAACGCCATCTTTGCCCGCTATCTCGGTGTGCCCTACGTGGCAGGGGCGGGCGAGCTGCTGGTGTTCTGCGCTGCCATTGCGGGCGCTGGCTTGGGCTTCCTGTGGTTCAACACGTACCCCGCCCAGGTGTTCATGGGCGACATTGGTGCCCTGTCACTCGGCGGAGCCCTTGGCGCGGTGGCGGTGGTCGTCCGCCAGGAAGTTGTCCTGCTGATCATGGGCGGGATCTTCGTCGCGGAAACCGTGTCGGTAGTGATGCAGGTGGCCTCTTTCAAGATGACCGGCAAGCGCATCTTCCGTATGGCGCCCCTTCATCACCACTTCGAACTCAAGGGCTGGGCGGAGCCCAAGGTGATCGTGCGCTTCTGGATCATCACGGTGATCCTGGTCCTCGTAGGCCTGTCGAGCCTGAAGATCCGATGAAGATGGCTGCTGCACCCAGGGAAGCCCGAATGCCGTCGAACCACCAGTCCGGTGGCGCTACGCTGGTGCTGGGTATGGGGGGCACCGGCGTGTCCTGTGCCCGGTTTCTCGCGGCCCGGGGCGTCAGGGCGGTATTTGCGGATACGCGTGCGCTGCCGCCAGGGCTGGCCGCCATTCGCGCCGCGATGCCGGCAGCAGAGATTCTGTCGGCAGGGCCGCCAGCCGCCGTCCCTGCGGGCGTCGACCGGATCCTCGTCTCTCCGGGTGTCGACCTCCACCTGCCAGTCTTCGCTGATGCCCGGCAACAGGGCATCCCGGTCCTGAGTGACATCGACCTGTTCGCCGGCGAAGCCTCGGCGCCAATCACGGCGATCACCGGATCCAACGGCAAGAGCACGGTGACCTCCATGGTCGGTGCCATGCTCAGGGGCGCGGGTGTCCGGGCGGCCGTGGGCGGCAATTTGGGAACTCCCGCGCTGGAACTCCTGGACCCGATCGTCGAGCAGTACGTGCTGGAGCTCTCCAGCTTTCAGCTCGAACGGAGCGCGCCGGTGCCGGCTGCCGCCGCTGTGGTGTTGAACATCACCCCGGATCATCTGGATATCCACGGCGACATGGCGGCCTACCGGCGGGCCAAGGCGCGCATCTACACCCGCTGCCATCTCGCTGTGATCAACCGCGACGTCCCCGAGCTCGCTGCCCTGGTCCAGTCCGGAATCCCCACCGTGAGTTTTGGCCTGGATGCCCCAGCGGGGCAGGACCTCGGCCTGCTGGTCCGGGACGGCGACCCCTGGCTGGCCCGGGGCCGGGAGCCGCTGCTGCCGGTCGCCGAATTGCAGG
>JBBQJK010000108.1:0-7031 GCA_038325835.1 Gammaproteobacteria bacterium | reverse complement strand
TGGCTGCCGCGTTGGCCGTCGTCACGCGCCGCCCTCCAGCCGGGCCAGATTTTCCTGGGCGCTGCGCAGGCTGGGCGCCAACGTGAGCGCCCGGATAAACGCCTCCCGGGCCCCGGCCCGGTCGCCGGCTTTGACGCGGGCCACGCCCAGGTCGGACCAGAGGGCCGCGTCCCCGGGGGTGAGTGCCGCGGCCGCTGCCAGTTCTGCCACCGCGTCACCGCGCCACCACTCGGTGAGATAGATGATCCCCTTGCGATGCCGGCAGTCCCCGCAGGCCGGGTTGATGGCCAGCGCGTGGTCGAAGGCGGCCAGGGCCTCGTCCGTGCGGCCTGCGGCGGCGGCGGCCATCCCTAAGCGCACGCTGGCCTGGAAGTCGCCGGGGTCCAGAACGGTGATCTTCCGGTACTGGGCCATGGCGGTGGGGAAATCGCCCCGCTCGTAGGCGGCGTCCGCTTCCGTGAGGTAAAGGTTGTAGTGGATCCAGGGCAGCTGGCGGTGCTGCTGCAGGTAGAAGATAAAACCGGCGGCGACGTTGAGCCCGAGCAAGCCCGCTGCCAGCAGGAAGAGCGGGCGATAGAGGCGGGAGCGCGGGGGACTGAGGAGGGCGGTTGCCACGCGCCCATCTTGAGCGCCGCACCGGAGAGGGTCAACGGACCGGGTAGACTGTGGCGATGATCTTTCGTGACATAAAACGGGCAGTTGCGCTGGGTATCGGGCTGCTCGTCGCCATCGCCGTCGGGGGCACGGCCGGATGCGGGCGGCAGGAGGAGGTCCCCGCGACGGACCTCGCCGCGGCCCTCGCTCCGCCCCAGGCGGCCGCCCCCGTGCCCGTCGTCATCTATCTCATCGACACCCTCCGGGCGGACCGCCTCGGCGTTTACGGTTACGACCGCCCCACGTCGCCCCATCTCGACGCCCTGGCCGCCGAGAGCGTGGTCTTCGAACAGGCCTACGCCGCGGCGCCCTGGACCCTGCCCTCGGTCGCCTCGCTCTTCACCTCCACCTTTGTCTGCGAGCACTCCCTGGTCAAGGCCGGGCCCAAGCTCAATCCCGCCCTGCCCACGCTCGCCGAACGCCTCGCGGCCCGGGGCTACGCCTCCGCGGCCTTTTACACCAACCCTCTTCTGGGCCCCGTCGCCGGCCTCACGCGAGGTTTCGGCACGTCCAGCCTGCGCCCCACCAATGCGGGCATTCCGGCCGACGCGGCCGCCTGGCTCGACCAGCGGGATGCCAGCCAGCCCTGGTTCCTGTACCTGCACACCATGGAGCCGCACCAGGCCTTTCTGGCGCCCTATGCGGAGGTGAAGCGCTTCGGGCACGTGCCCATCGACGTGAAGGTGCAGCTCTCCGACCTCTGGTTCGAGTACGCGGGCCTGCGCCGCGTGGACGTGGGTCAGGGCAAGTTGGCCGGGACCACGGACACCACCGCGGCTCTCGACAAGGCCCGGGACGGCCTCAACCGCCTGCGCCCCGAGTACGAACTGCTCTACGCCGCCGCGGTCCGGGAGGCCGACGGGCACCTGGGTGCCGTCATCGCCGACCTCAAGCGGCGGAAGCTGTGGGACCAGACGCTGTTCATCGTCCTCGCGGATCACGGCGAGGAATTTGGCGAGCACGGCCTCTGGTTCCATGAACAGTCGGTCTACGACGCCGTGCTGCGGGTGCCGCTGCTGATCCACTTTCCCCGGGGGCAGTACGCCGGGCGCCGGGTGGCCGACGTCGTGTCCCTCGTCGATGTGCTGCCCACCATCGGCGAGGTGCTGGGGGTTCCGGAGTTCTGCGCCGGGTGCCGGGGCGTCAGCCTGGTGCCGCTGCTCACCGAGCCAACCGTGCCGGGACGGCCCGCGCCCGTCGTCATCCCGGCGCTCCGCGTGAACGCGACCAGTTTCTACCGTCCCTGGCAGAAGCAGGCGGGCGACGTGAACGTGGTGGTCCGGGAAGGGCCCTTCAAAGCCATCTTTAATGAGCAGCCCGGGTCCCTGGAGCTCTACAACCTGGCGCTGGACCCGCATGAACTCAAGGACCAGGCGGCTGTGGACCCGGCCCGGGCGGTCCGGCTGCGGGAGGCCGCGGGCAGCTGGCTCAAAAGCTGCCGGCGGGACCTGGCCGCCCCCGAACCGGCGGCCTACGACGAGCCCACCAAAAAAGCGCTGCGGGCCCTGGGTTACCTGAACTGAGCGCTGTGGCCGGGGCCCGCTTTGTTGCTGATGCGGCAACGTTATGTAAGAAAAAGGGTTGTGCTGACATTACCGGCGTGTAATATCGGCACACCGAAAAGGATAAAGCCGACCCCGGTGCGAACCGGGCGAGGAATGCCACGGATCTCGCTCTGCCTCGAATTGAATCCGGAACCATACCGGGACAGCTCAAGGGGGAGTGCCAAGGGGAAGATCGCCGGGCTGCCCTTCAACGGTATAACGTTATAAAAGCCTTTTATAAATTTTGTACAAACGTTTGGAGGATTCCTTAAATGCGTAAAATAGCAGCGATCGCCGGGATCGTGGCTGTTGGTCTGGGTACCCAGACCACGGCTTTCGGTTACGGCGCCACAGCCGCGGTGAACTTCGCCTGGTCGACCAATGGCACGGACATCGGCTGGACGGCGCAGACGCCGAACACCCTGAATGTCTTGACCAATGGCACCTACTATTCCTCACTGACCGGCAACAACTCCGTCAACTACCTGAACTCCGACTTCGCCACTGCGGCCCAGTGCGCCAGCATCGTCGCTGGTCTCGGTGGTTCGGCCCCGCAGACCCGCAAGTACGGTTGCCGTTACGTCGACTACGCTTCAAGCAATGCCTTCGTTGCGATTCCTATTCCGACGGTTGGCGCCGGTAATCTCGGGCCTGGCGCTCAGGCTTCCGGCAACATCACCGTCACCGACACCACCATGACGGGCACGCTGACGATCCTCAGCACCACTGACGAGCCCACGGGCGGCACGGCCTTCACCGTCGGCAACGGCAGCAACGGCTACAACCTGCGTCAGGCTGACGGCTCGCCCTTCGGTAATTCCTGGGGTGGCGTCACCACCTTGGGCACCTACACGTTGAACCTCACCGGTGCCTTCACGGCCACCTCCTGGCAGATCACGGGCGGCGGCGCTGCGTTCAGCGACGCCGGCTTCCTCTGCCAGCAGGGCGGTAACAGCTCGCCTTCCAACATCCTCTGCAGCGCCTCTGTTGCGCCGGGTGGCTTCACGACCACGGGCGGTTCGCTGTCCTGGGGCTGGGAGCTGGACGGTGCTGGCACCGGCAATGCCAACGTGGTTGCGGGTATCGATGTCCGCAACACGAGCAATGCGCTGATCACCACGCTGTCCGGTGTGCTGGCCGACCTGTCGGTTGACGGTCTCGGTAACATCACCACCAACAGCGGTGAGATTCGTCGCGCTCTGGGTTCCGCTGGTGGTTGCGGCCTTGGCCCCACCGTGAAGAACATCACCTATGATGCTTCCCTGACCAGGATCTCCTGCGGTACGCTCACCGCGGCTGGCCTGACGGTGACGGGTGTGGCAACGGTAGTCCCCGCTCCAGCCGCCGTCTGGCTGCTCGGCACGGGCATCGTGGCCCTGGCCGTCCGCCGCCGCTTCAAGAAGGCTGCCTAAGCCGACCTGGAGAACTGACCTGAAGACGCATTGAGACTCGGCATCCCCCCAAGGGAAGCCACTGGAAGGCCCCGCGCAAGCGGGGCCTTCTTTTTTGTGGCCCCCGGATCGACCCGGCAACGTGTCCAAACCGTAACGCGAAACGGGACTGGCTTCCTGCGCGGCGGCGGCGGGAACTGGCAGAATTCCGCTCCACTGCTGACGTGGGGAGACGCCTGGTGACCACCAAGATTCCTGCCGTGTTGCTGCTGACCCTGGCCGCCCTCGGGCTGGCGGGTTGCGCCTCCCCGGAAGAACGGGCGGCGGACTACGCGGCCAATGCCGAGGCGGCCCTGGCCAAGGGCGACGTGGACGATGCCCGCATCGAGGCCCAGAACGCCATCCAGGTGCAGCCGAAGAATGCCCGGGCGCGGTATGTGCTGGCCCAGACCGCCGAGAAGGCGGGGGAGATCGGCCAGATGCTCAATCACCTCGCCATCGTGGTGGGCGAGGACAAGACCAACGTGCCGGCGCGGGTGAAGCTCGGCACCACGCTGCTCTATGCGCAGGATTTTGCGGGCGCGGAGCTCTTGAGTGGCGAAGCCACCCAGCTGGCCCCCGATGATCCCGGCGTCCTCATGCTGCGGGCCCGGGTGGCCCTGCAGAAGAACGACCTGCCGGGCGCCCTCCTGCTGCTCAGTAAAGTGATCGACGCCGAACCGAAAAACGTCGACGCGGCGCTGCTCCGCGGCCTGGCTCTCGGCCAGACCAACGTGGACCAGGGCCTCGCCGACCTGGCCGCGTCGGCGCTGCGCGTGGACCGGGAGCAGGCCCGCGGCCTGCGCCAGGCCCGCATCGACCTGCTCAATCGGGCCAAGCGGCCGGCGGAGGTGGAGAAAGAACTCGTCGCCCTCGTGGCCGATTACCCCAAGGCCGGCCTCGCCCGGGACCTGTCCAATTTCTACGCTGCCAACAACGAGTTCGACAAGGCCGCCGCGGCCCTGGAAACCGCGGTCGCCGCCGATCCGGACAACCTGGATCTCAAGGTGGCGCTGGCCCAGTTCCAGTCCCGGGTGCAGAAGAAGCCGGAGATCGCCGAACGGACCCTCAAGAAGTTCATCGCCGAGGCGCCGGAGGACCTGCGCCTGCCCGTGATGCTGGGCACCTTCTACGAGGGCAGCAACCGCCCGGCTGACGCCCTCGTCCAGTACCAGGTCGCGGCCGACAAGGGGCCCAAGACGAGCGAGGGCCAGCAGGCCCGCGCCCGGATCGCGGCGCTCCAGACCCGCACCGACGCCCGCCTGGCCCGCCAGACCTATGACAGCCTGCTCGAGGACGTGCCCGACAACGTGCTGGCCCTGGTGGGCCGGGGCGAGTTGAGTTACGCCGAAGGCCGGTACGACGAGGCCATTGCCGACCTCCGGGGCGGACTGCGCTCGGCGCCGGAGAACGAGCTGGCGCTGCTGATCCTCGCCCAGACCCATCGCAAGCTGGGCGATGCGAAGCTGGCGGAAGACGCCTACCGCCGGCTAATGCAGGTCAATCCCAACAACCCGGACGGCGCCGTCGAGCTCAGCCAGTTGCTGGCGGTCAGCGGCCAGCTGGATGAAGCCACCGCGCTGCTCAACCAGGTGCTGGAGAACCAGCCGGACAACCTCGCGGCCCGCCTGCGGGCCCAGAGCGCCCTCATCGACATCCTGCTGGCCAAAAACGACCTGGTCCCGGCGGAAGCCAAGGCCCGGGAGATCGCAGCCCTGGATGATCCCATGGGCCTGGGCGCGCTCCAGCTGGGCCAAGTGCTGAGTCGCAAGCAGGATTTCATTGGGGCAGAGGCCGCGTTTCAGCAGGCGCTGAAGAAGTCGCCCCAATCCCTGCAGGCCCTGGAAGGCCTGATCCTCACCCTGACCTCTCAGGGCAAGTTGGTCCCGGCCGAGACCTTCCTTCGGGGCTACCTGCGGGAAAACCCGGAGCAGTGGAACGCGGAAATTCTCCTGGGGGGCAACCTGCTCCGGCAGGGCCGCTTCGAGGAGGCCCAGAAGGTGCTGAAGCCCGTGCTGGCGGAGCAGCCCAAATCGGTGCGGGGCTGGATCACGTTGGCCGCCGCCTACCCCAAGGATCCGAAGGGCAGAATCGCCGTGCTGCTGGAGGCCGGCAAGGCCGCGCCGAAGAGTTCGGACCTGGCCCTGTTGCTGGCCACGGCCTACGAGCAGGAAGGCAAGCTGCCGGAAGCCATCGCCACCTACGAGCGCGTGCTCGAAGCCAATCCCAAGGACGTCGTCGCGGCCAACAACCTGGCCGCGCTGCTGCTGGATCCGGCACCCAACGCGGCGACTGCCCAGCGCGCGCTGGACCTGGCGCAGCCCTTCACCAACAGCCGCAATCCCCAGTACCTGGACACGCTGGGCTGGGCCAACTACCGCAAGGGCGACATGGACTCGGCGGTGAAGTTCCTCGAGCTGGCGATTGCCTTCGGCGGCGACACCAACCCCATCGTCCGCTATCACTTGGGGATGGCCTACCTCGCCTCGGACAACCCGGTGGGCGCGAAGCAGGAACTGACCAAAGCCATCGCCCTCGGCAAGGACCAGTTCCCCGGCGCCAAAGAAGCCAAGGCCGCCCTGGCCAAACTGTAGGAGCGCCGACCGGCGCGACCGCACTCCGTAGGAACGCGACCCCTCCGTAGGCGCCACCCGCACTCCGTCGCCCGCGGCATCCCGGTCGGGATCCCGGCTGGCTACCGTGACTACACGGTGAGCGCCAGCCGGGACACCCGCCCGTGCTGCCGCTGCACCGGGCCGCGCCCCGACCGGCGCGATCACTCTCGCCGGGATATCGCATCGCGCGTGAACGCGCTCCTACAGGGATTGCGCCACGGCGTCGGCCACCAGCGCGTAGCCCGCGGGCGTGCAGTGGCCGTCTTTCGGGTAGTGGAGCGAGGCCGGGTCGGGATGCGCCCGGAAGGCGGGCAGCGCGGTGATGAATTGCGCGCCGTGTTTTCCCGCCCACTGCCGCAGTCGTGTCACCTGGTAATCCTGCTCCGCGCCCCAGGGCCCGCGCTCGGGGATGTAGACGATCGCGAGTTTCGCCCCGGCAGCGCGGGCGAGCACCGCCATCCGCGTGTACTCCGCTTCCACCTGCTGCCACTCCGGCTGCCGACCCCACGCACTGTCGCCGGCGGTTGCGGGGACGAGGCAGGCCCGGGTGCTCCGGGACACGAGTACTTTTGAGAGCAGCAGTCGCGCAAATTCCGAATGCAGGTAGAGCTGCAGGCCGACGCGACCGAGCTGCCGCGCTTCCCGGGTCATCAGGAAGCCCGACTCGTCCACCGTGATGGCCTCGAGGCCGAGGCACGTGTCGATGAGGTCGTTGGGCGTGAAGCCCACCAGGATCAGATCCGGCTGGAAGCGCAGCCCGAGCGTTTCCAGCAGCAGCCGTTCCGGCG
>JBBQJK010000107.1:0-7053 GCA_038325835.1 Gammaproteobacteria bacterium | reverse complement strand
TCACTGAGCCCGTGGCCATGACCTTCGCCAATCGCAGCCCGCAGCGGCTGCGGGGCTGGGATGATGCGGGCCTCGATGACCTGCAGCGCGTCGCCGCGGCCGTGGAGCGCTGGGACAGCCGGGTTCTCGCCCAGGTGCAGGACCCGGGGCGGGGCCGCCACGCCACGGGGCGCAACGAAAGCGCCATCGGTGCGTCCGCCTTGCCGGACGATCTCAGCTGGACCGTGCCCCACGTGCTGACGCCCGCGCGCATCCGGCAGCTGATCGACGAGTGGGCTGCCGGCTGCCGGCGCCTGCAGGGTGCGGGCTTTTCCGGCGTGGAAATCTCTGCTGGCCACGGCCATCTGTTTCACCAGTTTCTCTCGCCTTGGTCCAACCGGCGGGAAGACGGCTATGGCGGTGACCTCGACGGGCGCACGCGCCTCCTGCGAGAACTGATGGCCGCGATTCGTGCCGCCTGCGGCCGCCCCTTCATCATCGGGCTGAAGCTCCCGGGCTTCGACGGCGTACCCGGCAGCATCGACCTGGCGGAAGCGGGGCGGATCGCCGGTGCCATGGCAGCGACGGGCAATGTGGACTACTGGACCTTCGTCTGGGGCGCCCACGCCCGCAGCTTGTGGCTGCACATGCCGGGTCCGGCGGGCCCGCGAGCCCCCTACCTGGACCAGATTCGCGAGCTGCGTCAGGTTGACCCGTCGATTCCCACCGGCGCCATCGGTTACATCACCGACCCGAACGAGGCCGAACGGGCCCTGACCGAGGGCACGGCAGACCTGGTCTTCATGGGCCGGCCGCTGATCACCGATCCCGCCTGGGGCGAGAAGGCCCGGACCGGCCGCGAGGCCCAGATCCGCTACTGCGTGTCCTGCAACACCTGCTGGCGCACCGTGATCGAGGGCACGCGGCTCGAGTGCGACAACAATCCCCGGGTCGGCGAACCTGACGAAGTGGACTGGCAGCCGGCCCAGGCCGCCGTGCCAAAAGACGTGGCGGTGATCGGCTCCGGCATCGCGGGCCTCGAAGCCGCCTGGGTGGCTGCGGCCCGTGGTCACCGGGTGACGGTCTACGGCGCCGCCGACGAGCCGGGCGGCAAGACGCGCCTGCACGCCGAGGTGCCCGGGGGCGAGCACCTCTCGAGCATCTACGACTACCAGCAACTGGCCTGTCGCCAGCACGGCGTGAAGTTCCGGATGGGCAGGTTGGTGGATGCAGACCTGGCGGCCACGCTCCAGGCCGACACCGTGATCCTCGCCACCGGCAGCACCATGGCGGTGCCGTCCTTCATCCCCGCCGAGTATGTGGCGGAGGGTTTCGTGTTCGATCTGCGCGGACTGCTGATCAGCCTCCGGGGCCGCACCACGCGGGAAGCGGGCCGCCTCGTGCTTTTCGACCAGGACCACACGGAAATGACCTACGGCGCGGCCCTGAAACTGCTCGACCGCTTTGCCCGGGTCACCATCGTGACGCCCCGGGAGCGGATTGCGTCTGACGTGCCCTTGCTCAACCGTCAGTCGATCTACCAGCAGTTGTTCGACCGCCGGGTGGACATCCTGACCAACGTTGAACCCCGGTCGCTGGACGGGCTGGAGGATGGTTGCCTCACCCTCTTCAACGTCTACAATGGCGACACCACGGAACTTGAAGACGTGGCCGCGGTCACATACTCGGGACCGCGCAGACCTGACGACCAGTTGCGCGCCGGTTTCGAGGCCGCCGGGCGGCACGTCTACCCGATCGGCGACTGTTACGCACCCCGGTCGGTCCTCGCTGCAACCCGGCAGGGCTATGAGATCGGGATGCTGATTTGAAACAACCAGGCAAGCGCAGCCAGCCACCATAAGAAGGAGACTACCTTGAGCATTTCCACCGCAGGATTCCGGCAACGTTGTTATGTGGTCCTTGGGGCTGCAGCGTTGCTGCTGGCTGCCGGCGCTGCCACTGCAGTCGCTGCCACTGCAGCCGCTGCCACTGCAGCCGGCACCACCGAGGACCACTCCCAGCATGGCGGTGCCAGCGCCGACGGCGGGCACAGCGGCCACGGGGATCACGCGGGTCACCAGATGGACACCGGCCGGGACGAGCTCGGGCGGCGCCTCTGGGGCCAGACCCACGCCATGTCCCCCGCGATGTACGACGAACTCCGCGCCAAGATCCCCCTCTACAAGGGCGCCACCAAGGCCACCATCGACATGACCATGGTGCAGATGGGCCCGGAGTACCAGTGGTACATCAGCCCGGCAACCCTGAAGAGCGATGCCGGGGTTCTGATCATGTCCCACGGTTTCCGCGAGCAGGGCGACAAGATGTTCCGGCAGTCACTTGCCGACATCGCCAACTCCGTGCCCACCTCGCTGTCCCTCGGCATGGGCATGATGATGTCCGACCACGTGCAGCTGTCCATCAATGACCTTGAGGCCGCGGGCGTGGACAAGATCGTGGTCGTACCGATCGTTTCGAACCGCTACAACGAACTGATGCGGCAGTGGGAGTACATCCTTGGCCAGCGGGACACGGCGGAGTTCGTCACCGTACCCCAGGTGAAATCCAAGGCCAGGATCTACCTGGCGAAGCCCCCGGAAGATGACCCCCTGATCGCCGAGATCATCCACGACCACGCCCTCGAGATCAGCAAGAACCCGGCCAAGGACTTTGTGATCATCGTGGCCCACGGGGCCAGCGGCAAGGACGCGGCGGTGGACAATCCGAAGGAGATGGCGATCCTGGAGACGCTCGCCCGCTACGTGAAGGAGGACGGTGGCTTCGCGGACGTCAAGGCCGCGCTGCTGCAGGATGACGCTCCGGCGCCTGTGCGCGAGGCGAACGTGCAGCGATTACGGGCGATGGCCCAGGGCGCTCTCGACAAGGGCCAGTCTGTGCTGATCGTGACCAACCTGATCGGGGCCCGGACCTTGCAGCCCAAACTGCGCGCGGATCTGAAGGGCATCGACTACACCTTCAATGCCAAGGGCATCTCCCAGCACCCCAACTTCGTCGAGTGGATCGGCGAAGCGGTCCGGGAAGTGCTGGAGAAGCCGCCCAAGGACGACGGCAAGAAGATCGCAGACAGCCGCTAGCCCAGCAGTTTCCCGGGTGATGGCGGCGCCAGTTCCGGCGCCGCTGTCCGGGTCAGGGCCCAGGCGAGGCTTAAGTTCGACGACAGAGCCGGGATAGCGCTCTCGCTGTGCAAGATCCGCAGCGCTCGCAGCGTGGGCATGCCGGTGCCGCTGGCGACCAGGCAGTCGGCGCCTGCCTGGTCAATCTTGCGCAGCGCTGTCAGTGCGTCTGCACTCGTCAGTTCATAGATCCGGTGCGTGTCGGTGAGGGCGGGATCGACGCGTAACCGGGCCACGACCCGGATGCCGGCGTCAGCCCAGTAACGGTAGCCGGCCTCGGCGAGTTCGGCCGGGTAGGGCGATACCAGGGCAATGGCATTGCAGCCGAGGCTCTGGAGAGCGAGCCGGATGGCCTGGGCCGCGGTGATGACCGGGATGCGGCACTCCGCGGCGGCGGCGGCGGTCAGTTTCTCTTCCAGTTCCAGGCCTGCAATGTAGGACGACCCGGTGCAGCCAAAGCCGAAGGCGGCGAGGGTCATTTCACCAAAGGTCCGAATCGCCGCGGGCATGTTCCGCACGTAGTGGTTCAGTCGCTCCTCGACCCGGGGGGCCGGGTGCGTGAGCCGCGTGGCGTAAACACCGACGGCGGTGGGGATCAGTGCGCGCACTTCCGGCTCCACGGTAGGATTGGAATGCGGCACGGCGACGCCAATTCTGGCCCGGGGGCCGTAGTCAGGAGGTTCCGGTGTCATGATGGCAATTCTAGCCGCAGTTCCCCGTCGATCGGCCAGCGCGCAGCCATGAAACCAGGGTTCGAACAGCCTATGCAAGTCACTCGCCTGACGATCACCCGGCCCGACGACTGGCACCTGCACTTGCGGGATGGTGACGTGCTGGCAACGGTGCTGCCCGATACCGCGCGCCGCTTTGCCCGTGCCATCGTCATGCCCAATCTGGTGCCGCCCGTGACGACCACAGCCCAGGCCGAGGCCTATCGCCAGCGGATCCTGACTGCCCTGCCGGCTGGGCTCTCTTTCGAGCCGCTGATGACGCTCTTCCTGACCGAGAGCACCGCACCGGAGGAGATTGCCCGGGCCCGGGCGAGTGGTGTCGTGCACGCCGTGAAGTACTACCCCGCCCACGGCACCACCAATGCGGAAGCGGGCGTGACGGATTTGCGGCGGTGCTATCCCGTGCTGGCCGCCCTTGAACGCCATGGCATGCCCCTGCTGATGCACGGTGAGGTCACGGATTCCGGGGTCGACGTGTTCGACCGGGAAGCGGTCTTCATTGAGCGCCATCTGGAGCCCCTCGTGAGGGATTTACCCGGCCTGCGCATGGTCCTTGAGCACATCACCACGAGGACTGCGGCAGAGTTCGTGCGCGCCGCGCCCGCCACCGTGGCCGCAACGATTACCGCGCACCACCTGCTGATGAATCGCAATGCGATGTTCGACGGTGGCATGCGGCCCCACCATTACTGCCTGCCGGTTCTGAAGCGCGAGACGCACCGTCAGGCGCTCGTCGACGCGGCGACCAGTGGCCATCCCCGCTTCTTTCTCGGCACGGACAGTGCGCCGCACCCGCGGCAGGCGAAGGAGTCTGCTTGCGGTTGCGCTGGCATCTATACGGCCCACGCGGCTCTCGAGCTGTATGCCGAGGCTTTCGGGCACGCGGGCGCGCTGGATCGCCTGGAAGCGTTCGCCAGTTTCCACGGGCCAGACTTTTACGGCTTGTCCCGTAACCGGGAGCTGATCACTCTGGAGGCCCGGCCCTGGACAGTGCCCGAGTACGTGCCCTTCGGCACTGACCTCGGTGTGCCCCTGCGCGCCGGTGGCACGATCGGCTGGAGTCTCGCGCCATGAGCCAGCCCGCCCTCACGCGCCGCAGCGCCGAGATCACGGCGGCCGCCGCGGTCTGGCGGCGCGGCGGTCTCGTGGCCTTTCCCACGGAGACCGTTTACGGCCTCGGCGCCGATGCGACCAATGAGCAGGCCCTGGCCCGCATCTTTGCCGCCAAGGGTCGCCCTGCTGACCACCCGCTCATCGTGCATCTGGCCAGCTCCGCGGAGCTGCCGCGCTGGGCGCGGGATATTCCGCCCGTGGCCTGGCGACTGGCTGCGAGGTTCTGGCCCGGCCCGCTGACGCTGATTTTCCGCCGCGCACCGGGCGTATCGGACCTGGTCACTGGCGGGCAGGACACCGTGGGTCTGCGCGTGCCCGGGCATCCGCTGGCGCTCGCTCTGCTCAGTGCCTTCGGTGGCGGCATCGCGGCCCCCTCGGCCAATCGCTTTGGCCGCGTGAGCCCGACCTTGGCCGCGCACGTCGTTGCCGAGTTCGGCACTGTCGTGGATTGCATTATTGACGACGGCCCCTGCGGGGTCGGCCTCGAGTCCACCATTCTTGATCTCACTGGGCCGTTGCCCCGGGTGTTGCGGCCCGGTGCCGTGAGTCGCAGTGCTCTCGGTGAAATCCTCGGTACTGCGCCGGAAATCGGCGGGGCCGGCGCGCCCCGCGCCCCGGGCCGGCTGGCGTCACACTATGTTCCGGACACGCCGCTGCGACTGGTGACTGACGCGGCGGCTGAACTCGCGGGCCGGTCGGCCCTGCCCGAGGACAAACCGGTGGCCGTGCTGGCGCTCCGGACGCCGCTGGCGCCGCCGCCCAATTGCCGGTGGGTAGGCATGCCCAACGATCCAGAGCACTACGGCCAGCAGCTCTACGCCCGCCTGCGGGAGATCGATTCCTGGGATTGTGCTCTGGTACTGGTGGAACGACCGCCGGCTGCAGACGGCTGGGAGGCGGTCCACGACCGGTTGACCCGCGCCAGCGGCAGCCCCGGCCGCTAGCGCCTCAGTCAAGCCGCGGTCACGCCACCATCCACGCAGAGCACCTGGCCGGTGATGAAGGACGCGGCGTCCGACAGAAGGAAGGCCACGGCCGCGGCGACTTCCTCCGGCCTGCCGAAACGCGCGAGGGGAATGCTGGCCAGCAGAGCCGCCGAGCGGCGGTTGTCGGCCCGGGCCGCCTCGGTCATCGGGGTCGCGATCGGTCCCGGGGCCACGGCGTTCGCCCGCACGCCGGAGCCCGCCAGCTCGATGGCCAGGGCCCGCACGAGACCGTTTAAAGCGGCCTTCGACGCGGCATAGGCTGCAGCCCGCGGGTGACCGATGATGCCGATCTGGCTCGAGACCAGCACGATCGAACCCCGACCCGCGAGCGCCATCACCCGGGCGCACTCCCGGGCCACTTCGAAGTTGGCCGTGAGGTTCACATCCAGGACCGCCTGCCACTGCTGCAGATCCGTCTCCAGTGCGCCGCGATGGTCGAAGACCCCGGCCGAGCAGGCCAGGCCATCCACCTGGCCGCCAAGACTGGCCAGCGCGTTGCGGGTCACGGCGGCAACGCCAGCGATGTGGCGCAGGTCGGCCTGATGAATCCGTGGGACCGGCAGCAGTGCCGCAACGGCTTCCGCCTCCGCCCGGTCCCGGACGAGGACGGCGCACTCGGCGCCGTCCGCCACCGCACCCTGCAACAGGCTCAAGCCAATGCCGGACGCAGCGCCGGTGATCAGCAGCCGGCGACCGGCGAGGTTGACGGGAAACGAGGGTGCGGTCATATACGGTGCTGGCTTCCGGTACGCGCTGGGCCAGGAAAGTATAGACGGAGGGTCCACCGCAGCGTCACGGGTTGCAGTAGTCGCAGGAACCGGGATCCGCAGCGGCGCTGGCAGCGGCGGGACGCGTCTCCCGATGGCTGCAGGCGGTGCAGGACAGTACCTCGTGCTGGATCAGCCGCGTTGCTGCGCCACAGGCGGCACAGGGGCGCCCGGGCAGCCGTTCAGTGACGTCAAAGCCGCGCTGGGCGCAGACGGGGCAGCGGCTCTGGTAACGGCGGACCAGATCCGCGGTGGCCCGCCCGATGGCGCTCATGCGCGTGGGATTGCGGTGCGCCCGCATGTCCGTTTCCACGAAGGCGGTACCGCCTTGTGCGATGACCTT
>JBBQJK010000106.1:0-7068 GCA_038325835.1 Gammaproteobacteria bacterium | reverse complement strand
GACCCGGTTGGGGGTGAAATTCTCAAAAGTCGGGCATTGGCCGGTTGCACCGACCGGCTAACAGCAGTAACACTACACTTACCCTAACGCAGTACTTAGGGCGCCGGACCACGGCTGGTGATCTGCGCGCTTCCAGGATGCAAGAAGCCTATGGCTGTTTCCGCCACCAATTCTGCCTTGAGCGGCCTTTCCAGGCGGCTCGTCCAGGATGGGCTGATCGCTGAGAATGAGGTGCTCCAGGCCCTTAAGGGGGCCCAGGCCCAGCGCATCACCCTGGTCGCCTACCTGGTCGGCCGCCAGTTGATCGGGGCCCAGCAGATCGCCGTGGCGGCCGCCTCCGAGTTTGGGGTGCCGCTGCTCGACCTGGACGCCGTGGACCTGGACATGGAGGCGGTTAAGTCCGTCGACCAGCGCCTCCTGGCCAAGCATCAGGTGATCCCGCTGGTCCTGCGGGGCAAGCGCCTGTTTCTCGGGGTTGCCGACCCCACCGACCTGCCGGCCATCGACGAGATCAAATTCCAGTCCGGGCTGCGCGTGGACCCGATCATCGTCGAGCAGGACAAGCTCGCGGCGATGGTCGCCAGGGCCCTAGAGGCCGTGGACACCTCCATGGGCTCCTTCAGCGAGGACGACTTCGACCTGGAGAGCCTGGAGGTCACCGGCGGCGACGATAGCGTCGGCGACGATGTCGCCAGGGACGACGTGGATGACGCGCCCGTGGTGCGCTTCGTCAACAAGATCATGCTGGACGCGATCAAGCGGGGCGCCTCCGATATTCACTTCGAGCCCTATGAAAAGACCTACCGCGTCCGCACCCGCCTGGACGGCGTGTTGAAGCAGGTCGCGTCGCCGCCCCTGGCGCTCTCCAACAAGGTAACGGCCCGCCTCAAGGTCATGTCCCGGCTGGATATCGCCGAGCGCCGGGTGCCCCAGGACGGCCGCATCAAGCTGCGCCTGTCGAAAAACCGGGCCATCGACTTCCGCGTGAACTCGTGCCCCACCCTCTTCGGCGAGAAAGTCGTGCTGCGTATCCTCGACCCGACCGCCGCCAAGCTCGGCATCGAGGTGCTGGGCTACGAGGACTTCCAGCGCAAGCTCTACCTGGACGCCCTCGCCAAGCCTTACGGCATGATCCTCGTCACCGGCCCCACGGGCAGCGGCAAGACGGTGTCCCTCTACACCGGCATCAATATCCTGAACACCGAAGACCGGAACATCTCCACCTGCGAAGACCCGGTCGAAATCAACGTGCCCGGCATCAACCAGGTCAACGTCAATCCCAAAGTCGGGCTGCATTTTGCGACGGCGCTGAAAGCCTTCCTCCGGCAGGACCCGGACGTGATCATGGTTGGCGAGATCCGGGATCTGGAAACTGCCGAGACCGCGATCAAGGCCGCCCAGACGGGCCACCTGGTGCTGTCCACCCTGCACACGAACGACGCGCCCCGCACCTTGAGCCGTCTCGTGGACATGGGCGTGAAGCCCTATGCCATCGCCACGTCCATCCACCTGATCATTGCCCAGCGGCTGGCAAGGCGGCTGTGTGAGCAGTGCAAGGAACTGCGGGACATCCCGGAGGAGGCGCTGCTGCTGGAAGGCTACTCCCGGGAAGACCTCCACGGCCTACGGATCTTCGGGCCGGTGGGCTGCAAGGCCTGCAATGACGGTTACAAGGGCCGGGTGGGCATTTACCAGGTGATGCCCGTCACAGAGGCGATTGGCCGCATCATTCTGGCCGGCGGCAACGCCGTTCAGATCGAGGAGCAGTCCATCAAGGACGGGGTCTGGACCCTGCGGCGCTCCGCACTGCATAAAGTTAAGATGGGCGTCACAAGTCTCGAGGAAATCAACCGCGTTACGCTTGAGTCTTGATATGGTGGGCTGGGCACAGGGCGCGTTGTCGGACCGCTTTGTCGGACCGCTTTGTAGGAGCGCCTTCGGGCGCGATGGCTAGCGATCGCGCCTAAAGGCGCTCCTACAAGGCGCTCCGATGGGGTAGGTTATTTTGGGGTTTGCGGATCATGGCTAACAGCATCGCCATCACTCAGAGTCCCTTCACCTGGGAAGGCACAGATACCAAGGGCAACAAGGTCCGGGGCAAGACCGTGGCCGCCAGTGAGGCCGCCGTCCGCGCCCAGTTGCGCAAGCAGGGCGTCGTGCCGGTCCGGATCAGCAAGGAATTCACCCTTTTCAAGAGTGGCGGCAAGGTCACCCCCTACGACATTGCGATTTTCAGCCGGCAGCTGGCCACCATGCTCGGCGCCGGTATTCCGCTGGTCCAGGCCTTCGAGATCGTCGGCAGTGGGCACGACAACCCGGCGATGCAGAAGCTGATCCTGGGCATGAAGACGGATCTCGAATCCGGAACTGCCCTCGCTGAGGCCCTGGGCCGCCACCCCCTGTACTTCGATGACCTGTACGTGAACCTGGTGACTGCCGGCGAACAGGCCGGCGCGCTGGACACCCTCCTCGACAAGGTTGCCACGTACAAGGAGAAGACCGAGGACATCAAGAAGAAGATCAAGAAGGCGCTGTTCTATCCGGCCGCCGTCATGGTCGTGGCCGTACTCGTCACCATCATCCTGCTGATCTTCGTGATTCCCCAGTTCGAGTCGCTCTTCAAGGGCTTCGGCGCCGACCTGCCGGCGTTCACCCGCATGGTGATCGACCTGTCCGCCTTCGTGCAGACCAAGGGCTGGTTTCTGGCCCTCGTGATTGGTGGCGGGATCAGCTTTTATGTCTACACCCGGAAACGTTCGGAGAAGCTGCGGGAGTACGAAGACCGGGTCCTGCTCAAGCTGCCGATTGTGGGCAACATCATCGAGAAGGCAGCCGTGGCGCGCTTTGCCCGGACTCTCTCCACGATGTTCAGCGCCGGTGTGCCGCTCGTTGAAGCCCTGAAGTCCGTCGCCGGAGCCACCGGCAACATCGTCTATGAAAAAGCCGTGCTGGCGATGCGGGACGAAGTGTCCACGGGTCAGCGCCTGCAGCGGGCCATGGAGAACACCGGCATCTTCCCGAACATGGTGATCCAGATGATCGCGGTGGGCGAGGAATCCGGCTCCCTCGACCAGATGTCCGCCAAGGTCGCCGACTTCTACGAGGCTGATGTGGACAATGCCGTGGACAGCATGAGCAGCCTGCTCGAGCCGCTCATCATGGCCATTCTCGGCGTACTGGTCGGTGGACTCGTGATCGCCATGTACCTGCCGATCTTCAAGCTCGGTTCGGTCGTCTGATCGATCCGGCGAGCCTGCAGGCCACGCCCTTTTTGATGGCTGGCGTTGCGACGCTGCTTGGCCTGCTGGTGGGTAGCTTTCTCAACGTGGTCATCTATCGCCTGCCCGTGATGATGGACCGGGCCTGGCGCCGGGAGTGCGCCGCGCTGTCCGCGGCTCCCGGAGAGACCATTCCAGAGGCCGAACCCTTCAACCTCGTCCGGCCACGCTCCGCGTGTCCCGCCTGCAGGACCCCGATCAAGGCCCGGCACAACGTCCCGGTGCTGGGCTGGCTCTGGCTGCGAGGCCGCTGCGCCGCCTGCAGCGCGCCCATCCCGGCCCGCTATCCGGTGGTGGAGGCCAGCACCGGCCTGGTGTCCGGGTATCTCGTCTGGCACTTCGGCTACACGCCGGAGGCCGTTGCGGCGCTGGGGCTGACCTGGGCGCTGATCGCGCTGACCGTCATCGATCTGGATCATCAGCTGTTGCCGGACTCGATCACGCTGCCGCTGCTCTGGGCTGGCCTGCTCTTCCACCTGCTGTTCGGGCCCCACCCGGACGGCAGCCCCTTTGCTCCCAGCCTCACAGATGGCGTGATCGGCGCCATGGCGGGCTACCTGAGCCTGTGGCTCGTCTATCAGGGCTTCCGGCTTGTTACGGGGAAGGAGGGCATGGGCTATGGTGACTTCAAGCTCTTCGCCGCCCTGCTCGCCTGGCTGGGCTATCAGATGTTTCTGCCGATCCTGCTGC
The DNA here is from genome assembly GCA_038325835.1 of Gammaproteobacteria bacterium. Lineage (GTDB taxonomy): Bacteria > Pseudomonadota > Gammaproteobacteria > Steroidobacterales > SHZI01. The sequence continues at coordinate 3,100 of JBBQJK010000106.1, read as the reverse complement.
TCTCGGCAGTGACCGGAGCGATTACCGGCATCAGTCTGCTGCTGCTTGGGCGGCACGGCCGCCAGGAACCGATCCCCTTCGGACCCTTTCTCGCCGCCGCCGGCTTCGTGGCCCTCGTCTGGGGCGAGCCCCTGCTGGTCGCTGTCCCCTTCCTCCGGGTCTTTAGCTAGAGCTGGGCCGGAAAGGCACCGCGGCGATATGGGTAGCACCCGGCCTGAGTTCCGCGAGTGGTCGGTTTACCGGTTAGGCCTGACCGGAGGCATTGCCAGCGGCAAGAGCACCGTGGCCAGCCTGTTTGGCGCCCTGGGGGTACCCGTCATCGACACGGACCTGATCGCCCGGGAGGTGGTAGCGCCCGGAACCCCGGGCCTGTTGGCCGTGACCGGCGCATTTGGGACGGACCTGCTGCAGTCCGACGGCACTCTAGACCGGCGGCGGCTGCGGGACTTGGCTTTCGCCACGCCCCAGCGCCGCCAGCAGCTGGAGGCCATCCTCCACCCCCTGATCGGGGCGCGTATGGAATCGCTCTGCGCCAGTGTCGGTGGTCCCTACCAGGTTCTGGTCATTCCCCTGTTGGTTGAGTCGGGTCTAGAGGCCCGCGTGGACCGGGTGCTCGTGGTGGACTGTTCAGAAAGTGTTCAGCGGAATCGCCTCAGGGTCCGGGACGGGGAATCCGCGGCCGGTGCCGACCGTCTTCTGGCAGCCCAGGCGAACCGTGCGACACGTCTCAGCCGGGGCGATGACGTGCTGGTCAATGAGGGCACCCGTGACGAACTCCAGCGCCGCGTTCAGGAACTGCATGTTAATTACCTCAACCTCGCGGCGCACCTCCGGCGCGGCGCGGAACAGGGCAGGGATTGAAGGACGTCGAGTGACTGTCAACGGCTGCAAAAACTGCATTTGCCCTCCCCGGCAAGGAGGTGCAGAATGCCGGGAAAACAAGGGCTCAAGCTCGACAGTGGCCATTTATGGTTAGCATTCCCATAGCCGATTTGTTTACTGAGACTTCAACCTCCGCCGCCACCGGGCTCTACGAGCAGCCCCTCAGCGAGCGGATGCGGACGTTTCTGCGCCTGGAATTCCTCTATCAGCAGTTCTGCTTCAATCTTGAGCAGACCTCCGAATGGGGTAGCCGGGCCGCCATCACCAGCATGCTCGACATCGTCGCGATTCTTGGCCGGGGCGACGTCCGGGGCGACGTACTCAAGGAACTGGAGCGCCAGATTGGCGTGTATGACCGCTATCAGCATATGGCAGGCATCGACGAAGCACGCCTCAAGCGCGTGCTGCGCAACCTGCAGGATCTGCGGCAGCGTCTCTTTGCTCTCGGCCCCCAGTTCATGCAGCCGATTCGCGACAGTGAGTTTCTGGCCGCCATCAAGCACCGCAGCGCCATCCCCGGCGGCACCTGCGAGTTCGACCTGCCTGATTACAGCCACTGGCTGATCCACGACTACGAGCAGCGCGTGGCCGACATCGACAGCTGGATGAAGAATCTGCGGCCACTCTGCGACAGCATCGCGGAGTTGCTGTGGCTACTCAGGGAAAGCGGTCGGACCTCGGAGCAGGTGGCCACCAAAGGCACTTTCCAGCACGGCATGATTGGTGAGGGCGTTGCGGGCCTGCTGCGCGTCGCACTACAGCCGGGCGTCAACCTTTACCCGGAAATCAGCGGCAGCCATCACCGCTTCACCATCCGCTTCATGCAGTGGCCCGACGCGCTCCAGCGGCCCGCCCAGTCCACCCAGGACGTCAAATTCCGTCTTACGATCTGCTGATCCCGGGCCTTCTGCCCAGTTCCGCCACGATGGGCTGATCGGCTTCCAGCAGACCGGCCGCCGGTAGTTCGGCCAGCGTCACCCAGCGCAGCGGCTGCCCCTCGACCCCCCGGGGTTCCCCCGCGTAGCGCCCCACCAGAAACACGTGGAGTTCCACGCTTCGCTCCGGGTACGTGTGCCGGTAGGTCATGAACGGGGTCGCCGCCTCAACCGTGACACCCAGTTCCTCTGCGAGTTCCCGAATCAGCGCCTGCCCGGGCTGCTCACCAGAGTGCAGCTTCCCGCCGGGAAACTCCCAGAAGCCGCCCACATGGCCGCTCGCCGGGCGCTGGGCAATGAGGATGCGGCCCGCCGGGTCCCGGAGGATGCCGGCGGCGACGCGGATCAGTGGCGGTTCCGCCGGCGCGCGGTCAGTCAAGACGACCGTGGCATTGCTTGTACTTTTTGCCCGACCCGCAGGGACAGGGGTCATTGCGGCCCACCTTCTTTTCGGTCCGGACCCTTGGCACAGCGGGTTCCGCTGGCGGAGCCATCGGCCTGGCAGGCCGGGCCACGAGGGGCCGGCGCGCCGGCGCCGCACTGTCACCGGGTGCTTCGGTGCCTGGCTCTACCTCACTGGCAGCCGCCGTCATTGCCGAGGGCGCCTCATCGTGGCGGTATTGCAGCTGCTCGGCCATGCGGCGGCGCGTCTCCTCTGCCTCCACCTCGTCCGGGCTCCGGATGCGTGCCTTGGCAAGGATCGTAACCACGTCACGCTTGACCCGGTCCAGCATGGCGCCAAACATCTCGAACGCTTCGCGCTTGTACTCCTGCTTGGGATTCTTCTGCGCGTAGCCCCGGAGGTGGATGCCCTGACGCAGGTAATCCATGGCCGCCAGGTGCTCCTTCCAGTGCAGATCAACCTGCTGGAGCATCAACTGCTTCTCGAGCTGGCGGAGCTCGCCGGTATCAACCGTTGAGAACTTCTTGAGATAGCCGGCTTCCAGCTCGGCGAGGATCCGGGCCCGGATGCCCGCCTCGTCCAGTCCAGGCTCGTCATCCAGAAGGCGCTTCACGTCCAGAGTGGCAGCGAACTCAGTCTCCAGAGCGGTGGTGAGACCCGCCACTTCCCATTGCTCCTCAACGCTCTCCGGCGCAATGAACTCGCTGACCACGGCATTGACCACCTCGGCGCGGATGTCGGCCAGCGCCTCGGAAATGTCGTCGGTCTGCATCAGCTGGTTGCGCTGCTGGTAAATGACGCGCCGCTGATCATTGGCTACGTCGTCATACTCCAGGAGGGACTTGCGTGCATCGAAATTGTGGCCCTCCACCTTGCGCTG
>JBBQJK010000105.1:0-7070 GCA_038325835.1 Gammaproteobacteria bacterium | reverse complement strand
CGGGACCGACGGGCAGCGGCAAGACCACCACGCTTTACTCGATCCTGAACTACCGGAACGACGAGACCGTCAACATCATGACCCTCGAGGACCCGGTGGAGTATCCGTTCCCGATGATCCGGCAGACCTCGCTCGGGGAGGGCGTGAAGCTCGACTTTGCGAGCGGCATTCGCTCTCTCATGCGCCAGGACCCGGACATCATCCTCGTCGGCGAGGTGCGGGACGAGGCAACGGCCGAGATGGCGTTCCGCGCGGCCATGACGGGCCATCAGGTCTATACCACCCTGCACACCAATTCAGCGCTGGGCGCCATTCCGCGCCTGCTCGACATCGGCCTGAAGCCGGGCATCCTGGCGGGCAACATCATCGGCATCATCGCGCAGCGCCTCGTGCGCCGGCTTTGTCCCCACTGCAAGGCCGAATACGCACCCAGCGAGATCGAGCGGCGCCTCATGGGCCTCACGGGCGGCACGGAGGTCAAGATCTGCCGCAGCGTCGGTTGCGAAAAGTGCAACAACATCGGCTACCGGGGCCGGCTCTCCATCATGGAGATCGTCCGCTTCGACCGGGACATGAACGAGGCGCTGGCCAGGAACGGCTCCGTGGGTGAACTGCACGCGCTCGCCACGGCAAAGGGCTTCCGGCCACTGGCCGATGACGGCATCCGGCGGGTGCTGAGCCTCGACACCAGCCTTGAGGAGATCGCCCGCGTCGTGGACCTGACCGAGCGGGCGCTGGGGGTGACGGCATGAGCGCCTTCGCCTACCGCGCCGTGGACGGCAGCGGCCGGCTGCTCCGGGGTGAACTCGCGGCGGGTTCAGAGGCGGAACTGGACTCGCGGCTGCTGCAGATTGGGCTGCAACTCATTACCTGCCGCCCCCTGAGCAAGCGCCAGCAGAAGGCCGGTGGCACTCGCGTCGACCGGCGCGAGCTGATCAACTTCTGCTTCCATCTCGAGCAGGCGCATCGGGCAGGACTGCCGATCCTCGAGGCCCTGCGGGACCTCCGGGACAGCACTACCAACAGTGCGTTTCGCAACGTGCTCGCATCGATCTCTCTCGCGGTGGAGGGCGGCAAAGGACTGTCAGACGCCATGGCAGACTTTCCCGCCACCTTCGACCGGGTCTTTGTCGCGCTGGTCCGCGCCGGCGAAAGATCAGGCGAGCTGTCCCAGGTTCTGGGCCGGATGACGGAGACGCTCAAGTGGCAGGACGAGCTGGTGTCCCAGACCAAGAAGCTGATCATGTATCCCGCCTTCGTCGGGGCCGTGGTGGCGGGGGTCGTGTTCTTTCTGATGCTCTACGTCGTGCCGCAAATGACCGAGTTCCTGAAGACCATGGGCCAGGAGATGCCGTGGAACACACGGGCACTGATCGCCACCTCCGAATTCCTGGTCGCCTACTGGTACCTGGTCCTGACCGTGCCGGTCATGCTGGTCTTTCTGGCGAACTGGCTGATCAGGCACGACAGCCACTGCCAGCGGGCCTTCGACGGTTTCAAGCTCCGGGCCTGGCTCATCGGCCCGATCCTGCAGAAGATCATCATGAGCCGCTTTGCCACTTACTTTCAGATCATGTACGCCTCGGGCATTCCCATTGTGGATGCCCTGAAGACCTCCCGGGAGCTCGCCGGGAACATCGTCATCGCCGAGGCCCTCGAGAAGGTTTCGGGCTACGTCGCGGAGGGCAACACACTGAGCTTGGGCATCGGCAAGGCCCAGCTGTTTCCGCCACTGGTGGTCCGCATGGTCAAGATGGGCGAGGACATCGGCAAGCTGGATGAAGCCCTGAAGAACGTCAGCTACTTCTACAACCGGGAAGTCGGGGAAGCGGTGGACAACCTCCAGACGCTCATCGAACCCGCCATGACCGTAGTCCTCGGACTCATCCTGGGCTGGGTGATGCTGTCAGTGCTCGGTCCGATCTACGACACCATCGGCAATCTGGGAGCAGGTTGAGATGAAGCCCCGGCATGTTGCTTACCTGACCAGCAGCGAGGTGGTGCTGTATACCTGGGACAATAGCCAGTACGTGCCCGTGTCGGGGTATGAGCTGCCGAACGGTGACCCGACGCCGCTGGTGAGCTACCTCCGGCAGACGCCCTCGGCAGTGATCGCCATTCTCGTGGACGTTCTTGAGGAAGAGCACCAGCAGGCCACCATTGCCCGACTCGGACGCCGGGATCAGCGCGCGATGCTGGCCCGGAAACTGGCCCGCGCCTTTCCCCGGACCAACTACCGGAACGCCGCCGTGCAGGGCCGACTGCCGAACGAGCCCCAGACCGCGCGGATTCTTCTCAGCGGCCTGACGAAGGCTGAGCACCTCGGCGCGCTGCTGGGCCTGCTGGCCGAGGCGAAGCTGCCGGTCGCAAGAGTCTGCAGTCCTGCGCTGCTCAGCCGGCCATTGGTGGACAAACTGCGCCCGGCCAGTCCTGCCGATGCCACGCTGCTGGTCTCACGCCAGCGCGAAGGCAGCCTGCGACTGACCTTCTACCGGGACCGGAACCTCGTCGGCAGCCGGCTGATCCGGCGGTCGGTCGCCGCGGCGCCAGGCGACATCCCGCGACTCGTCCGGCAACTCGAGGAAAGCGTGCGCTACTTCGACGCGGCCTTTGCGCCCAGCGCCACCAATCCCGTGGACGTGATCCTGCTCTGCGAGCCGGGGACCGAGCCCACCGCCGCGCTGGGTACCGGCCATGATGGCTTCCGCTTGCTGGTGCCAGACCCCGTCGCAGCCGCCGCAAAACTTGGCCTCGGCACCGGTGCCGGACTGAAGCCCGGCAACGCGGACCTGCTGTTCGTCGCCTTACTGCGGCAGCATGCGCCCGCCGGAGACTTCGCCCCGCCGGCCGACCGGCGTTACTTTGACCTCCACCGGATGCGGGTCTTCGGCCGGGCGGCCTGCGTTGTCCTCGCGGGGGGCGCCCTGCTGGGATCGGCCCTCAACGTTGCCGGCATCCTGCGCCTCACCGGTGAGACGGCCAATATCCAGGCCACTATCGGGAGCCTCTACCGGGAGATGGATCCGACCTCGCCTTCCCCGGATCTCTACACCGCGGATCCTCTGGAAATGGAACGCATCGTCAGGGCCTGGCAGTTACTCGAGAAGCACGTGGTGGAGCCACGGGACATCTTCAGCCTGGTCAGCGCTGCAGTGGATGCCAATCCGGACGTCCGGGTCGATCGCATCGAGTGGCTACCGCTGCAGGCAGTAACGGCGGCAACGGCAGACAGCGGTTCGGCCGCAGACGAACAGGACGGAGAACCTGTCGAGTCAGAGGCCGGTACAACGGCTACAGAGCCGGCGATGGACGAGGCCGGCGCCGCCACGTCGAGCCCGGTTTTCCGCCTGGTCATCCGCGGACACATTCAGCCCTTTGCGGGTGACTATCCCCTGGCCTTCATGAATGTCCGCACCTTCATGCAGGCGCTCCGGGCCGACCGGCGGGTGATCTCGGTCAAGGCGATCAACGAGCCGCTGGACCTGAACCCGCGATCGACACTGACTGGTGAAGTCACAGCGGACCTGAAAACCGAGAAAGCAGGGTTCACTCTCAATATCCTGGTGCGAGCCGCCGATGAACCTGCCTAAGATCGACTGGATTTACCTCCGGCAGGGTCTGCTCAGCGCCGGACTGGCGCTGCTGGTCTGCGCGCTGGTCTGGGGTGGAACCACCCTGTATCACACCCGTGCAACGGCTACGCAGGCCGCCGAACAACAGCGCCTTGATGGTCTCGAAGCGGAACGCAGCGAGCTGACCCAACGGCGGGAAGCACTGCGGAAGTTTGCCCGGATCTACCAGCAGCTCGCGCTCGACGGGGTCGTGGGCTCCGAGCAGCGCCTGGCGGTGGTCCAGGCGACACGGTTAGCCAGCGAGGCGCTCCGGCTGCCCTACCTCAAGTACACCACCAACCCGCAGCAAGCCTTTGAGGCCCCGTGGCTGGTTCCGGGAGTGACCGCCCCCGTGCTGGTCAGCCAGCTGGACCTGCAGCTCGGACTGGTCCACGAGCTCGACCTGCTCAGGCTCCTCGGCCAGATACGCAACGCGCCCGGACGCCCTCAGGTCCTGTCCTGCAGCCTGGAAATGCTGAGCCCGGACATTGCCCCCGACCCGGACAGGGCCAACCTCACCGGCAACTGCCAGCTGGCCCTCTACTCCATTCCCCGGGAGTCCGCCCTGGTCGCCGCCAACCCGGAGAACTGAACGTGCGCAATCTGCCAACGACGGTCGCGATGGTCCTGCTCTGCCTGGCGACAGCACCGGGCAACGCCACGGAGGCCGTCGGCCGGCTGTTCATGACCCCTGCGGAGCGGGCGGACCTCGACGCCGTGAGGGACCTCGGGAGTGAGGACACTCCTGACGTCCTCCGGCAGGACCCGCCTCGCACCGCGTCGCCGGACCAGCAGGTGATCCTGAATGGCGTGGTAAGGCGCAGCCGGGGGCCGGCTGTGGTTTGGGTGAACGGCGCCCGGGCCACCAACGCCGCTGACCAGATTGTGCATCTGCGTGGCGGCCCCGACCGGCGCAATCAGGTCACCCTCGAGGCAGCCTCGGGCACGCTGGCGCGGCTCAAGCCCGGGCAGGTGTGGATTCCGGCGACCGGGCGCGTCACGGACTGCTTTGGCTGCGTCCCGGACCGGCAGCCTGCCGAGGTCATCACCGCACCTGCGGCTGCCGCGAAGACGCCTGATGCACCACCAACCGTTCAGCGGTGAAGCAGACCGCGTGGCGGGGGCATCCAGGCCATTGCCGCCGGTCCGCCAGCGTGGCGCGGCCCTGCTGATCATGTTGTTGCTGCTGGTGCTTGGCGCCACGGTACTGTTTTCCCGCAATCTCTTCTCACAGCTGCCCTCAGCGAGCCGGGCGGCGAGCAATGCGGCGCTGCTGGCGGAGGCCAAGGAGGCGCTGCTGGGCTATGCCGCTACCTGGGATGCCACGCATCCGGGTGAGCTCGGTTTTCTCCCCTGCCCGGATGTGGACGGCAGCGGCACCACCAGCGAAGGCGAAGCGCATGAGCTGGCCTGCGGGGCCCAGTACCGCAGCGTCCTGGGACGCCTGCCCTGGCGGACGCTCGGGCTGGACCCCGGTCGCACGCGGGGCGGTGAGTGCCTCTGGTACGCGGTCTCCGGTTCCTGGAAAGCCGGTGGCGCGGCCAAACCCGCGCTGCTCAACGAGGACTCCAGCGGCCAGTTTCGGCTGCTGGCTGCCGACGGGACGACCGTGATTGCCGGCACGTCCGCCGCAGACCGGCCCGTGGCGGTCCTCATTGCCCCGGGGCAGTCACTGCCCGGCCAGGTGCGCACCACACTGCCCGCCGGCGTGACCCAGTGCGGTGGCAGTTTTGTGGCCGCGCGCTACCTGGACAACGACGCGGCATCCGGCATCGACAATGCCACGCTCGCCGCCACTGCCGATGCCGTCGACGACGTCATCAGCGCGGATCCCGGGTCCACCGGCGTGAACGATCAGGTGCTGTTCATCACCCGCCGGGAAATCCAGGACCGACTCCTCCGCCGGACCGACGTGCAGGCCTCACTGCGGAACCTGACGCTGGCCGTCGCCAAGTGCGTCGCCGATTACGGCAAGCGCAATCCCGCCGGGCCGACCGACCGGCGCCTGCCCTGGCCGGCCCCCGTCGATCTCACCGAGTACCGCACGGCGGGCCAGTACAACGACACCCCCGTCGGAGAACTCAGCGGCCGGGTGGCCAACGTTGTCAACGACTCCAACAGTCAGACCGGCAACCCGACCACGGGAGTGCTGACGGCCTGCAACGCCGCCGCCGTGCCCGAATGGACGCCGACCATGCTGACCCTGTGGCAGCACTGGAAGGATCACCTGTTCTACGCCCTGGCCTGGGACTTCCGGCCTGATGCGCCGGTAACCACGACCTGCACCACCTGCCTGCGGGTGAACGGTGCCGGGGCCGCGGCAGCCATCGTGCTGTGGTCAGGAACGCGGCTCCCCGCGCTCAACCAGGTCCGGGATGAGCCCCCCATGAACCCGGATACCCGCAGCGTCATCACCAACTATCTTGAAGCCCGGAACGCCACCAATCACCCCAACGCTGCCGGCGACGGGGACTACCAGTCCGGCGCGAGCGGCACGACGTTCAACGACATCCTCTACTGCATCGACGCCAACCTCAGTGTGAGCCCATGTTGAAGCAACCAATGACACAGCCCCGCGAACACCGGGAGGAAGCCGGGTTCAGTCTCCTGGAGCTGGCGATTGTCCTCATGATCGTCGGCCTGCTGCTGGGCGGTCTCATCATGCCCCTCAGCGCCCGCATGGATCAGCAGAAGATCGACACCACGCGCCAGCAGCTCGAACAGATTCGGCAGGCGCTGGTGGGCTATGCCCTCGCCCGGGATGCCCTGCCCTGCCCGGCCACGCCGGCCAGCAACGGGCTGGCCTCGGCCACTGCCTTAGGCTGCACACGGCAGCACGGCTTCGTCCCCGCCGTCACGCTGGGCCTGCCGGGCACCCAGAACCAGGACAAGCTGCTGCTCGACGCCTGGGGCAGCCCCATCCGCTATTCCGTCACCAACAGCGACGCCAACACCAACGGCAACTGGGATTTTGTTCGCCCGGGCGAGATGCGCACCGTGACACTCGCCAACCTGGCGCCCAGCCTGGACGTCTGCACCACCGCGACGGGCTCGTCAGCGACGGCCTGCGCGAGTAACGCCACGACACTCAGCAGCTCGGCGCCAGCAGTGATCATCTCGCTCGGCAAGGACTGGGCCTCGGCCACCTCTGCCGACCAGCTGGAGAACCTGGGGGCGACTGTCGGCGGTGGCCCCTCCGGGCGAACCTACCCGGTGGCAGCCGACGAGGTGTTTGTTAACCGGACGCTTGGTGCGCGCGTCGGCAACGAGTTCGACGACATTGTGACGTGGGTCTCGCCCACGACGCTCTACGGCGACCTTGTCAGCGCAGGGCGGTTGCCCTGAGCAGGGCGACAGGTTGCTTAATCTGTGAACTGTTTTACAGAACACCCTGCGCCACTCCCGCACTATCGCTCCGGGTTTCAGGGCAAGACCGGAACACCGTGTTCCGGCCCGGAC
>JBBQJK010000104.1:0-7071 GCA_038325835.1 Gammaproteobacteria bacterium | reverse complement strand
ACTTTCGACGGCACGGTGCTGCCCTGGTAGAAAAATGGGGACATGCCTAATTTTCCGCCAGCCGCGGCTGGCGGAAAATTAGGCATGTCCCCATTTTTCTACCAGGGCAGCACCGTGCCGTCGAAAGTCCAGTAGGTCCCGGTGTTCGCCACCGTGAGCTGATCCGTGATGCGGATCAGGTCGCTGCCCGCGGTGGTCACTGGCCGCAGCATCTTCTTGGGCAGACCGGCCATCATGTCCGTGTCCACGGGACCGGGGTCGATCAGCGCAACGGCAATCCCCTTGCTCTTGAGCTGATTGGCCAGGTTGACCATGACCATGTTCAGCGCCGCCTTACTGGACCGGTAGACGTACAAGGTGCCCGTCTTCGTGCTCGCGATGGAGCCCTGACTGCTGGAGACGTTGCTGATCTTCTTCTCGTAACCTGCGAGGAGGTTCGGCAGGAAGGCCTCGGCCAGCTTCAGCGGGCCCACGACGTTCGTGCGGTTAACTGAGTCAAACAGCTCCCACTGCATGTTCTTGGCGAACTGCTGGTTGGCACCGCCGCCCGTGACGCCGGCATTGTTGAAGAGAATGTCTACGGGTTTGCCGGCGTACTTCCGGGCCAGCGCATCGATGGCAGCCAGGTCCATGACATCCAGTGCCTCCACCACCACCCTGCCATCACTGCCGGCCGCCAGCGCGTTGAGATCCTTGGCCTCAGCGGGTCTCCGGGCCGTGCCGATGACCTGCCAGCCCCGGGCCGCGTACTGGCGGGCCAGCTCCAGCCCGATGCCGCGGTTCGCGCCAGTCACCAGCACTGTCGGCACGTAGCCCTCCGGCCTCGGTACCGCAGCCGGCGCGCTCACCGGGGCTGGTTCCGCGGAAGTGTGCGCGCCCGCTTGGGCCGTCGTGAGCCCGCTGGAAGCGAGGATCAGCACCGGAATCAGTGCGATGGCAAGGCGTCGGGTGGTGATCATCAGGATTCTCCTGGTTGTCTGTGTCGATCTGGCAAAAATTGCAGGAGCGCCGTGTAGGAGCGCCTTCAGGCGCGATCCCCTACTTGGGAGGCCGGTGGGATCGCGCCTGAAGGCGCTCCTACCAGGGCAATACTGCCCCCATAGTGTCCACGAACTGGCCGGTGCGGGAAAGTTCGAAGCGGTCGATCTCCCGCAACATGTCGCTGACCGCGTCCGCCACGGGCCGCAGCATGCGCTTCGGCAGGCCCTTCATAAAGTCGGTGTCGGTGGCTCCGGGCGTGACCAGACCCAGCGTGATCCCGCGGCCCTTCAGCTGGAAGGCCAGATTCACCATCAGCATGTTCACGGCAGACTTGCTGGCCCGGTACCAGTAGAGCCGGGGTGAATCGACGCTGCCGATGGACCCCTGGCTGCTGGACACGGTGATCATCTTCTTCTGCCCGCTGGCCTGAACATTTCTCAGGAATGCCTCGCAGACCTTGATGGGCCCCACGGCGTTCACCGCCATCACTTCATAGAAGACGTCGTAGTTGAGCTTGGTGAACAGCTGATTGTCACCACCGCCGCCGATGCCAGCGTTGTTCAGCAGCACGTCAATCGGCAGATCCGCAAACCGCTGGGCCAAGGCATCGATCCCCACGTGATCCAGCACGTCCAGGGTCTCGACAGTGAGCAGGGGAAACTCTTTCGCGAGGGCTTGCAGCTCTGGTGCCGCCGCCGGGCTCCGGCAGGTGGCCAGCACGCGCCAGCCCCGCTCGGCGTAGCGCCGCGCGAACTCCAGACCGATACCCCGGTTGGAACCGGTGATCAGAACGGTGGCCGGGCCCGTTGAGGCAGGCGGGCTGACCGGTGGCGAGGCGGACTCGGCAGCGGACAGCCGGTCCATCAGCGGCCCCAGGGCCGCAAGCAGCGCAGCCCCGCGCAGAAACTCGCGCCGACCGCCAATACCGTCCTGATCCGCCACCGCGGGGAGTCTGCGGGACTAGCCGCTGACGGCCTTCAGATCGCCCGCCGCCTCGGCATACTTCGAGACATCAGCCATGGGGATCGGGTCCAGCACCCAGCCCTTCGTCTGACGCCGCGCCGGGCACGGTATGGCATAGGCGACACGACTGGCGGTGCGCTCGACTTCTTCCATATCGATCTTCCAGCCCTTCGCCGCCCACTCTTTCTGCTTGGCTCGGTACTCCAGGATCACCGAATCGGACGGGACCATGAACTCCTTGGTGTTCTTGTCCGGCGTGATGGCAGGCCGCAGGTTCTCGATGATTTTGATGTCCTGGTTGGCAACGTACTGATTGCGCTCCATGACGTAGGCGTCCGTCTTTTCCTCCAGGGAGAAGTTACGGGCGCAGACCAGGTAGAGGTGGGTGGTCTTCTCATCGATGGGCCGTTCGTAGAGGTACTGGTGGATGAAGAAATTCGGGCCCGGGTGGATGTAGGTCCACACGTGATTGGTGCCGTGGTAGCCGGTGCCCGCCTCCAGCGTGCCTTCACCCGGACGGAATTTCTTGAGATCGCCCTGCAGCGGGGGCGCCTGGAAGGTGTGCCAGAAGCCCTTGCCCCAGATGCCACCGTCCTCGACGCGCATGTCGCCGACGTTATAAATGTCTTCGCGTTCGCCACTGAAGCCGTGGGTGTCGTGCACGTACTCGTTATGCGCGGGGTCCACGCCGTTCTCGATGGAGCGCTCGTAATAGCCGTTGATCTGGAAATGCTGGAGGGTGGTGCGCCAGCCGGTCTGCTCCCACTCCTTTACGGCGAGAATCGGCGGGCGCTCGGCCTCCGGCAGGTCGCCCAGGAAGGCGAAGATAATGCCGTAACGCTCGTCCACCGGGTACGCATCAATGCGGGTGCGGCCCGGAATGCTCGCCTTGCTGCCCAGGGACGGGATCCGCGTGCAGTGACCCTCACCGTCGAACTGCCAGCCGTGGTAAGGGCACTGGATACAGTCGCCCTTGATCTTGCCGAGCGCGAGGGAGCCGCCGCGATGCGTGCAGGTGTTGGCGAGGCAGTGGGCCTTGCCCTGGGTGTCGCGGAACACCACAAAGTCCTGACCGAGGGCGCGCACCTTGAGGGGCTGGTCGGTCAGTTCTGCCGTGGACGACATCGGGTACCAGAAATTGATATACATGGGCGCCTTACCAGTGCTTTGACTGCGTGAACTATAGGCCGGCGGCGCCTCGTCGCCAAGCAGCACCGCGGGGGCCTGGCGGCCAGATCAGCGGCCGGCAACCCCTGCCGCCCGGGACCGCAGACCCCGGACAATGGCAATGCAGGGCAGCAAGATCAGAGCGGCGGCAAACAGCGGGGCATCCCGGCCCAGGCCCGCGACGCCGAGCAGGGCAATCATCCCCGGCCCGAGGGCCCGGCCGAACCAGCTCGCGGTGTTGAAGGTGCCCAGCACCAGGCCTCGCTCAGACTCGCCAGCCTGCTTGGACACCAGGCTGTTGACCGTGGTCATGTAGAGGGCGCTGCCGGTGGTCGTGAAGGTGATGCCGAACAGCATCACCCCCCAGAAGAGCGACTGGGTCATCACCAGGAGCCCGATGACATAAGACGCCAGTCCGGCAATCAGCAGCCGCTTCTCGCCGAAGCGCTTCACCAGCGGCCCGACGAGCAGCCCCTGGGTGGTCACGACCAGCACCGCCAGATAGGTAAACGACAGGCCAATCTCCCGGGGACCCCAGCCGAAGCGATCTCCCGCCCAGAAGGGAAAGTTGGTCTCGAAGGCCGCCATGGCCAGGTAGGCCAGGAATCCCACGGCCAGCAGTGGGCCCAGCACTGGCCGGGCAAGGACCTGGCGGAAACCGCCCGACAAGGTGGCCGGGTCGCTCTGCCGGTTGGCACCGGCGCGCTTCTCCGGGGGCAGACTCTCCCTGAGAAAGAAGAAGGCACCACAGAGTGCCATGAGGCACACGGACGCTGCGGCCAGGCCGGGCCAGAGCAAGGTGGCCGATGCCGCGTCAGCGCCGCCGAGCAGCCCCCCGACCACTGGCCCGATAATGAAACCGAGGGAGAGCGCCGCTCCCACCCGGCCCAGGGTCTTTGCCCGCTGGTCCGGCGGGGAGATGTCCGCCGCATAGGCCATGGCCACTGCGACGTTGCCCCCCATCAGTCCCGTCAGCAGCCGACCGCTGCCCAGAATGTAGGGGTTGGGCGCGAACGCGCAGATCAGGTGCCCCACCATGCCACCCGCAATGCTGCCGAGGAGCATGGGCCGCCGGCCGAAGCGGTCGCTGTACCGGCCCCAGAAGGGCGTCGCAATGAACTGCCCGATGGCATACAGGCCGAGCATCATGGGCCCTGCCCAGTGGGGCACCCCCAGCTTCTCGGCAACGAAGGGAAAGCCGGGCAGGATGAGGCCGAAGCCCATCCCGGACAGGAGGATTGTGAGCAACAGGATCGGCACGGGCGAGATCCTAACCGATGGCCACGTCGTGGCACCCCTGTCGCCGCAACGTGCGACCTCGGCGCGGATACGCTAAGGTTTGGTACCCGCGTAATCACTCTTCAGGGAGAGCTGCCATGGCCCGGAAACAGGATACGTCCCGCTTCGATCCCGAGGGCACGCGCCTGCCCATCAAGCTGGACACCACCAGCAACGGTGAGTTCACCCCCGGGCCGCTGGAACGCCATAGCGTTCTCGCCAATCAGAGGGCCGTCGAACAGGTGGGGATCAATGCCCGGCGCCTGGGCTTGAGCCGGCGCAACTTCCTGACCAGCTCCGCCGGCGCCGCCACGACCCTGCTGGCCTTCAACGAAGTTCACGCCGCCCTGGGCAAGACGGGCAGCTTTTACGACCTCCCGCAACTCGCTGCACTGGACCCGGCTGCTGCCGATGCCTCGCTCGCCAAGCGCGAGTTCATCTTCGACATCCAGGGACACCACGTTAACGCGCTGGAGCGCTGGAAAGCCCCGAACATGCTGACGGCCACGGGCCTGAAGTTCATGCCCCAGTCCAAGTGCGCCTACCTGGACCCCAAGTCCGAGTACGGCCATATGAAGTGCTTCACCAGCCAGGCCTTCGTCAAGGAGATGTTCCTGGACAGCGACACCGACATGGCGGTCCTGACGTTCACGCCCACCACCTACGAAGACATGCCCCTGACCCAGGACGAGGCGGAAGCCACCCGGGAGATGGTCGCCGCCATGAACGATGGTCATCGCCTGCTGGTGCATGGGCGTGTGGTGCCGAACGTCGCAGGCGATATCGAGCGCATGCCGGAACTCGCCGAGAAGTGGCAGGTGTCTGCCTGGAAGACCTACACCCAGGCCGACCCCGCCGGTGAAACGGGCTGGTGGCTGGATGACGAGGAGCACGGCGCCCGGCTGATCGAGATGGCGCGCAAGACCGGCGTGAAGACCATCTGCATCCACAAGGGCGTGCCCCTGCCCACGCCCTTCATGACCGGCAAGAACCGGAAGTTCGGTGGCTGCGGCGACGTGGGCAAGGCCGCGCGCCAGAATCCGGACATCAATTTCATCATTTACCACTCCGGCTACGACTTGAAGTTTCGTGGCGAGGAGTTCGTGCCGGGAAAGCACGAGATCGGCATCGACTCCCTGATCCAGTCGCTGATCGACAACGGCGTAAAGCCCAACAGCAACGTCTACGCGGAACTGGGCACCACCTGGCGCTACCTGATGAAAGACCCCAACGAGGCAGCTCATGCCATGGGCAAGCTCTTCAAGTACGTGGGCGAGAACAACGTGGTCTGGGGCACCGACTGCATCTGGTACGGCTCTCCCCAGGACCAGATCCAGGCCTTCCGGACCTTCCAGATCAGCACGGAGTACCAGGAAAGGTTTGGCTACCCCGCAGTAACCCCGGAACTCCGGGCGAAAGTGTTCGGTCTCAATGCCCTGAAACCCTACGGTCTCGACGTGACGGACATCCGCAAGAGCTTCCTCGCGGACACCATGCAGAAAGCCAAGGGCATCAATGCCGAACGGCCGGACCCGACCTACCTCACTTACGGGCCGCAGACGCGGCGGGAATTCTTTGCCTTGCTGAAGGCCGGCGGTTGAGGTTTGGACCTGTAGGAGCGGCTTTAGCCGCGACCCGGGCTAACGCGATCGGGGCTAACTCGTCCCGGGCTAACCCGTCTGAGGCCAGTAACCACTGAGTCGCGCCTTAAGGTGCTCCTACATTCCGACTCCGCCGGCGGGACTGTGCTGCTGGTTTCGGCTGCCGTCGCCCTGATCTGGGCCAATTCGCCCTGGGAGTCGCCGCGCTGGGCGGCGTTCTCCTGCCGGCAACGCTCTACCTGGCCTGGAATTCGGATCCAGCCGCTCTGCCCGGCTGGGCGGTGCCAACGGCGACGGACATCGCCTTCGTCTACTCGGATGGGGTCGCCCTGGCGGGCATCGGCATCAGCATGGCCGGCATCCTCGCCGTTTTCTCGCTGCAACGACTGGGCATCTGGCGACCGCTGGTCTACGTGGTCCCGGGCGCGGTGATCTGGTTCGGTCTCCTGAAGGCCGGCATCCACCCGTCGGTGGGCGGCGTGGTCGTCGGATTACTGACGCCGGCAGTGGCAAATCCTGCACCGGGCCCGGGCAGCGACTTGCGCCCGCCGGTGGTGTGGCTGCAGGAACGGCTGCACGGCTGGAGCACGTTCATGGTCATGCCGGTGTTTGCCCTGGCCAACGCTGGCGTGAACATCGCCGGCAATCCGCTGGGCGACAAACTGGCGCTGGATATCTTCACGGGGGTGGTGCTTGGCCTGGTACTGGGCAAGCCCCTGGGCATTGTGGCGGCCAGCTGGGTGGCAGAGCGCCTCGGCCTGGTCACGCTTCCTGCCGGCGTCGGCTGGCGGGGCTTCGCGGTCATCGGCGCTCTGGCCGGCATCGGTTTCACGATGTCGATCTTTATCGGCAGCCTGGCCTTCGAGGAGAGCCCTCTGCTGGACTCCCTGAAGCTGGGCGTACTCGCCGGGTCGCTGGTGTCGGCGGTTATTGGCCTCACTCTCGGCGTGCTGCTCCTGCGCCGTGATGGCCAGGTGGGCCCGCCCTGAAAAAAAAGGGGGGCAAATATGCCCGCCCTTTTCCACTTCTGGTCGCGCCTTAAGGCGCTCCCACGACGGCTAATCAGAACTGCCATGACACT